>JAJYBQ010000020.1 GCA_021778935.1 Pseudomonadota bacterium
CAAATCTCGAACCGCACGCCCTGGGAGCGCAGCTTGTCGATCTGCGCCTTGAACGCCGGAGCGGGGCTCTCCAGCAGGGTCAGGCCCTTGGCATACAGCACCACCTTCACCTTGAACTTGCCGCCCCAATTCCGCGCCGCATCCAGTCCGTTCTGGATATTGCGCAGCTTCTTGCCCTGGACCTTCTTGTTGTCGGTGGTGAGCGGGACGACCAGGCGCATCAGGCCGTATTTCGCGTGGGTGATGTGGGGTTTCACATATCCGGAATGTCCCGCGTCCGCCGCGGACGCGGGACTGCCAACCACACATGCCGCCGCGACCAGCGCCACCGACGCCACCGACAACCATGTTTTCTTCAACACCATTGCTCCTCCTTGCGATGAACGCGTTTCACAAAAATCCAGGCCGGGACGGATCGCGCGTGCCGTCACCCCCCCTTTGCCGTCACTTTCCCTTGTACGCCTTGAATCCGTAGTGCTCGAACACCGCCAGCGCCTTGGGCGAGCGCAGGAAGTCGACCCACATCTGACCCGCCTTCCGATGCGGCGCCCGCTTGAGCACGGTCGCGGCGTAGATTGCCGTCACGTTCTCGGCGGCGGGGATATCCGCCCGGCGGATCGGGTTTCCGGCTTCCTGCTGGAAGATCGCCTCCGATTGCCAGGTCACACCCGCCTGGGCGCGGCCGAGCATCAGGTACAGGGGCGATTGACGATGGTGGATGTGCGTCAGGATGGTCTCCCCGTTCTTCACCTTGGACTCGTATACCGCCTGGACCAACGCTGCACCGCCCGCCTTGTGCAACGCCGCCTTGATCTGCCGTCCAATGCCCTCAAACGCGGGGTTCGGCATTACCAGATGCACCCCGGGTTTGCCAAGATCCGCAAGATTGCGCACGTGCGCGGGATTTCCTTCCGGCACCATGATGGTGAGCGTGTTGGTCACATAAGGCATCGCGGGACCGCGGGCGTAGCCGTCGACAATCATCTCCTTCACGCGCCGCATCCCGGCGGCATAAACGTCCGCGCGCGCCGTCCAGGTCATGTTGCCGACCGTGATCGTGCCGCCCTTCCTGATCTGGTCGGCGAGCAGGCCGGGGGGGATCGTTTCGTAGTAAATCTTGCCGCGGAATTCCGGGTGTTCCTTCTCGAACTCCGCCACGAGCGGCGCCATCGCGAAATAGTAGTTGCCGCCGACGAAAATCGTGAGCCGGGCGGTCATCGGATTGCCGTGGAAGTCCGGGAGGTTGTCAACTTCCGGAACCGTGAAGTCCAGGCCGCGCCGAGCCACCGGCACGGGATCGTTCCGGCCGTGGCTCCACGGCGGAAAAAACCGCTCGGCGGAGTTCGCCGTGGCCGCCAACGCCGCGGTCGCGGTCGCGCCGAACAGTACGCAGACAGCTGCCAAAACGGGAAGGCGACGCGGCGCGGGGAGGGACGGGAGTACACGCATGGGACGCTCCTCGAGGTCTTCGGTATTTCTCCGCAGCCGGCCACAGCCGACGGCAGACGGCCCGGCAGCATAGGATGAAAACATCCCGGACGGACACCCCCCGGATTGAGTAACCGGTCATACCCCTCAAGAGGGAAGGGAAACCCGCTATGCACGCATCCTTGCACGCGACGCCGCGGCAGCCCGCGCCGGAACCGGAGGTTGGACGCGACGTCTACCGGGCTCGCCGCCCGCGCCCCCTTGGACGAGCATCCGGCGAGCGCCTGCGGGCAGGTCCCGGCGTCCGGTCAGCCACGATGCATCCGGTGGCCGATCGCCAGCGCTGCCAGCGTACACACGGATCCGGAAAGCAGGTACAGACTGACATAGCCCAGACCAAAACGCGCCGACAGGCCCAGTGCGACGACCGGGGCGAACCCAGCCCCGATGAGCCAGGCGAGGTCCGAGGTCAGTGCTGCGCCGGTGTAGCGGAACCGTGGCGCAAACCAGTCGTTCATCGAACCGGCAGCCTGACCATACGACGTCCCGAGCAGCAAGAAACCAACCAACAGAAAGACGTCCTGTGCCAAGGACCCACCGCCCAGGAGCTTGGGCACGAAACCGCTGAACACCGCAATGAGGACCGCCAGCACGGCCAGGGTGCTGCGACGTCCGATGCGATCGGCAATGACACCCGACAGGACCATGCCTGCCGCACCCAGCAGGGCGGCAACGATTTCGACCACGAAGAACCGACTGATCGACTGGCGCGGATACAGCACGATCCACGACAGCGGAAACACCGTCACCAAGTGAAAGAGCGCGTAGCTTGCCAACGCGCCGAACGCCCCCAGGATTACCACGTACCCCTGCTCCCGCAGCAGGACCCCGGCCCTTTCCGGATCCAACTCCCGCTCCGCAAAAAGGGTCTGAAACTCGCCCGTCATCACGAGACGCAACCGCGCAAACAGCGTCACCACGTTGACGGCGACCGCGACGAAAAACGGATATCGCCAACCCCAGTCGAGGAAGTCGGACGGCTGCAGCGAGTGGTGCAGAAAGGCGAACAGGCCGCAAGCGATGATGAAGCCGATCGGCGCGCCGAGCTGGCCCGTCATCGCATACCAGCCGCGATGCTTCGGCGGCGCGCTGAGCGCCAGCAGCGACGGCAGCCCATCCCATGCGCCGCCCAGCGCAAACCCTTGGCCGGTGCGAAATCCCGCCAGAAGGACATACGACCAATGGCCCAGTACGGCATAACCGGGAAGAAAGGCGATCCCCGCCGTGGACGTCCCCAACAGGACCAGCGCCGTGACCAGCTTTGCGCCCCGTCCATGCCGCCGCTGAATTTCCAGAAAAACCAGCGAACCGATCGGCCGCGCGATGAATGCAAAGGAAAACACCGTGAACGACCACAGGGTCCCTTCGAGCGGACGCTCGAAGGGAAAGAAAAAGGACGGAAACACCAGCACCGACGCGAACCCGTAGACGAAGTAGTCGAAATATTCCGAGACCCGCCCGATCAAGACCCCGATCGCGATCTCGCCGGGAGATATGGCACGGTGCGCATCGGACAATCCCAGCAGGCCGGGATCCGGCGCTCCATATCGGTCAAGCGTACGGGTGGTGTTCATCCGGGTCTCCGAGACTCCGAGAAATTCGACGGGAATCCCTTATTGAGCTTTCGGAAAATGGATGACACCCTACTTCCGCAAGCGTGAGAGAAGGGATATTCGTCGTGCCGCATAGCGAAGACACACCTCCGTCCGCAGGCCGCGGCCGCACATCAGACGGCTCTATTATGGAGGCTTCGCCGGGCTCCGATACCGACAAAGGAATCATGGTCTCTTCCTTGCGCTTGCGGTCCCTGCGCAGCAGCGGCACAGCCGCGGTCACTTCCGCCCTGCTTGCCGGGTGTCACCGGACCGTCTTCGACCCGGCGGGGTATATCGCACGCCAGCAAGGCCGGCTGGTGATGACCTCCACGCTGCTGATGCTCCTGATCATCGTCCCGGTGATCCTCCTGACGCTGTTCTTCGCCTGGCACTATCGGCAGTCGAACGCCGACGCCGACTATCGCCCAGACTGGGACCGCTCCCTGCATCTGGAGTTGGCGATCTGGGCCGCGCCGCTGCTGATCGTCATCGCGCTGGGCGCGCTCACCTGGATCGGCAGCCACACGCTCGATCCATTCCGTCCCTTGCACCGCATCGACGATCAGCGTACGGTCGCCGCGAACACCCGTCCGCTGCTCGTCGACGTGGTCGCGCTCGACTGGAAATGGCTGTTCATCTATCCGGCGCAGGGCATTGCGGTGGTGAACGAAGCGGCGGCGCCGATCGACGTGCCGATCCGCTTCCGGATCACCTCCGAATCGGTGATGAACGCGTTCTTCGTCCCTGCGCTGGCCGGCCAGATCTACGCCATGCCCGGAATGCGCTCCGAACTCAACGCGGTCATCAACCGCCCGGGCGACTTCCGCGGCTTCTCCTCCAGCTACAGCGGTGCCGGGTTCTCCCACATGGAGTTCCGGTTCCTGGGCATGACCCCCGAACGGTTCGCGCAGTGGATCCAGCGCAATCGCGATGCCCCCGCCCGCCTCGACCGCGCGGCGTACCTGCGTCTGGTCCGGCCAAGCATCGCCGATCCGGTCCGCCGATACGGGACGATCGATCCCGCGATGTTCCGATCCATCGTCGACCGCTGCCTCGAGCCATCTCGATCCTGCCCACACCCGACCAGCGCGCCCCCGTCGCGTGCGGCCGCCTCGATGGCCGACGGAGCCAGAGAATGAGCGGATCGAACGGCGTACGGCAACTCCTGCTCGGTCGCCTGAGTCTTGAAGCGATTCCCTACCATGAGCCGATCCTCGTCGGAACCTTTGTGGTGGTTGCGCTCGGCACCATCGCGACTCTGGCGGCGGTGACCCACTTCCGCGCCTGGGGTCCGCTCTGGCGCGACTGGATCACCAGCACCGACCACAAGCGGATCGGCGTGATGTACGTCGTGCTGGGCCTGATCATGCTGCTGCGGGGGTTCAGCGACGCGGTGATGATGCGCATCCAGCAGGCGGTCTCGTTCGGGAACTCCGCCGGCTACCTCCCGCCCTACCACTACGACCAGATCTTCACGGCGCACGGCGTGATCATGATCTTCTTCGTGGCCATGCCGCTCGTCGTCGGCCTGATGAACTTCGTCGTCCCGCTGCAGATCGGCGCGCGCGACGTAGCGTTCCCGTTCCTGAACAACTTCAGCTTCTGGATGACGGCATTCGGGGCGGTGCTGATCATGCTCTCGCTGTTCGTCGGGAACTTCGCCCGAACCGGATGGCTGGCCTATCCGCCGCTGTCGGAACCGGCATACAGCCCCGACGTCGGCGTCGATTACTACATCTGGTCCCTCCAGGTGGCCGGCGTCGGCTCCCTGCTGTCGGGCGTCAACATGATCGCCACGATCGTCAAAATGCGCGCCCCCGGCATGAGCCTGATGCGAATGCCGGTGTTCACCTGGACCGCCCTGTGCTCCAACATCCTGATCGTGGCCGCGTTTCCGGTCCTGACCGCATGCCTGGCGTTGCTGGCCCTCGACCGCTACGTCGGAACGCATTTCTTCACCAACGGCGGCGGCGGCAGCCCGATGATGTACGTCAACCTGATCTGGATCTGGGGCCACCCCGAGGTATACATCCTGGTGCTGCCGGTGTTCGGGGTGTTTTCCGAGGTAGTGGCCACGTTTTGCGGCAAACGGCTGTTCGGCTACGCATCCATGGTCTACGCCAGCGTGGTCATCACGGTGCTCTCGTATCTCGTCTGGCTGCACCACTTCTTCACCATGGGATCCGGAGCCAGCGTCAATGCGTTTTTCGGGATTGCGACGATGATCATCGCGATTCCCACCGGCGCCAAGGTTTTCAACTGGATGTTCACGATGTACCGCGGCCGCATCCGTTACGAAGTGCCCATGCTCTGGACGATGGGTTTCCTGATCACCTTCGTGGTCGGCGGAATGAGCGGCGTGCTGCTGGCGGTCCCGCCGGCCGACTTCATCCTGCACAACAGCCTCTTCCTGGTCGCGCACTTCCACAACGTCATCATCGGCGGGGTGGTGTTCGGCAGCATGTCCGGCATCACATACTGGTTCCCGAAAGCGTTCGGCTTCCGCCTCGACCCCCTCCTCGGAAAGCTCTCGTTCTGGTTCTGGCTGATCGGGTTCTACTTCGCATTCGTTCCGCTCTATGCACTCGGGCTGATGGGGATCACCCGCCGCCTGAGCCACTTCGACGATCCGTCACTGCGGATCTGGTTCGAGGTCGCCGCATTCGGCACCGCATTGATTTTTCTGGGGATCGGGAGCTTCCTGCTCAGCGTCGTGATGGGCTACCGCCACCGCGACCGGTTGCGCGATCGCACCGGGGACCCCTGGAACGGGCGCACCCTGGAGTGGTCCACCGCCTCACCCCCGCCGCCCTACAACTTTGCCTTCACTCCCCGGGTGAACGACAAGGATGCCTGGCACGACATGAAGCAAAACGGCTACGTGCGTCCCACGGACGGATTCATTCCGATCCACCTGCCGCGCAACACCGAAGCCGGGTTCATCCTGGCTGCGCTCAGCGCCGCCTGTGCGTTCGGCCTGATCTGGCATATGTGGCTGGCGGCGGGGCTCGCATTCGTTGCGCTCGTCCTCGCCACCATCCGCCATACCTTCCGCTACGACGGCGGCTTCTCCCTGTCCGCGGACGAAGTCGCGAACACCGAGCGCCGACGCACGCGGATGCAGGCTGAACATGCCTGATCCCTCCGCCAACGCCACCGCGGAACCGCGATTCCACATTACCGAAGCGGCGCATGCGCCCGACAGCACCTTGCTGGGGTTCTGGGTGTACCTGATGAGCGACTGCCTGCTGTTCGCCGCGCTGTTCGCGTGCTACGGCGTGCTGGGCCGGCACTACGACGGCGGTCCGACCGGCGCACAGGTGTTCGACTTGGCCACGGTGGCCGTCAACACCACGCTGCTGTTACTGTCCTCGATCACCTACGGCGTTGCCGTAGTGCGAATGCAGGCCGGCTCCCCCACCGGTACGATCGCGTGGCTGGTATGCACCGGACTACTTGGCGCAGGCTTCGTCGGCATCGAACTCCGGGAATTTTCCCGGCTGATCGCCGATGGCGCGGGCCCCGGGCGCAGCGCATTCCTGTCGTCCTTCTTTGCTTTGGTCGGAACGCATGGGTTGCACGTGACGTTCGGCCTCGTATGGCTGGCCACGCTCGTGATCCAGGTAGGCCGCTACGGCCTGGTCGAGGCCAACCGGCGCCGTGTGATGTGTCTTTCGCTGTTTTGGCACTTCCTCGACATCATCTGGGTCGGCGTCTTCACCTTCGTCTATCTGATCGGCGTTCTTCCATGAGCGAACCCGCGCAGTATTCCCACTCCGGGAAAGAGTCGGGAGGGGAAGCCGAGCGGATCACTTTCCGGGGCTATGCCACCGGATTCATTCTGTCGGCGATTCTCACGACGATTGCATTCTGGCTGGTCATGGACAAGCACATCGCAAGCGCCAATGCCCTGACCGTCGTGCTGCTCGCCCTGGCCCTGACGCAGGTCGTCGTCCATATGCGGTATTTCCTGCACATGAATAGCCGCTCCGAAAATGGATGGAACCTGCTCGCACTGATCTTCACCGCCATCCTGGTGTTCATCCTGCTCACCGGATCGGCCTGGATCATGTACCACCTCGGCCGGAACCTGATGCCCACGACCGCGACGCAGTCGCGCAACCTGCCATGAGGGGAGCCATCGCCCGGCGTCCGGGCGATCAATAGCGGCAGCCCAGTCCGATATCGACCACGGCCGCGAGCATCAGCAGTCCTAGGTAGGCGAGGGACACCCGGAAATTGGCCATCGCACGGTCGCGCGACGGTTCACGCAGCAAGGCCGCGCTGGAGCGCAGGAACCAGGCGCCCAAGGCCAGCGCGCACGCCAGGTACAACGGCCCGAGGCCGAGGGCCGCCGGCAAAAGCCCCGCGAGCACCAGCGCCAGGGCGTTCGCAAAGATGACACGCGCCGCCGGACGCTCGGCGAGGACCGCCGGCATCATCGGGATTCCCGCGGCGACATAATCGGCCCGGTACGCCAGTGCGAGGCTCCAGAAATGCGGCGGCGTCCACAGGAACAGCACCGCCGCAAACGCAAGGACCGGCGCGGATACGCCGGTCCCGGCCGCCGTCGCGCCGGCCAGCACGGCAAAGCTTCCTGCCAGGCCGCCGATCACGATGTTCCAGGGGGTGCGGCGCTTGAGCCAGCGCGTGTAGACGACCGCGTACGTGAGGAAGCCCGCCGCCGCATACCCGGCGCAAACCGGGTTGCAGGCGAACCATGCGAGCAGGAATCCGCCCGCCGCGACCAGGGCGATCAGCGCGTACCAGTGGCGGCCTGCGGTCAGGCGCCCGGTGGCGAAGGCGCGTCGGCAGGTACGCTCCATCCGCGTGTCCAGATCCCGTTCCGCCAACTGGTTGTAAGCACCCGCCGCCGCAGCCAAGGCCACCACCGCGCACACCATCGCGAGGGCCTGCCCGGGCAATCGCAGACTCCCCGCGCGTACGACCGAACCGAACAACGCGGTCAGACCGATCGTCAGGCCGATCCGCAATTTGCACAGATCGAAGAGAAGTCGCACGGAAGAATGCAGGGTTTACACCGTGACCCGAATCACGCGACGGCCGCGGCGCGCGCCTGCCGATCGGCGTGATAGGAACTCCGCACCAGCGGCGCGCAGGCCGCGTGCGCGAAGCCCATCGCCAGCGCTTCGCGCTCGTAACGCGCAAAGGTTTCGGGCGGCACGTAGCGCAGCACCGGCAGATGATGATTGCTGGGGGCAAGGTATTGCCCGATCGTGAGCATCTCGACGCCATGGGCGCGCAGATCGCGCAGGACCGCCAGGATTTCATCGTCGGTTTCGCCGATGCCGACCATCAGGCCGCTCTTGGTCGGCACGTCCGGCACCTGCTCGCGGAAGCGATGCAGCAACGCCAGCGAATGCGCATAGTCGGCCCCGGGTCGGGCCTGCCGGTACAGGCGGGGCACGGTCTCGAGGTTGTGATTCATCACGTCGGGCAGGGCCTGCCGCAGGATCTCCAGCGCGCGGTCGAGCCGTCCGCGGAAATCCGGGACGAGGACTTCGATGCGGGTGCGCGGCGATGCCGCCCGCACAGCGCGGATGCAGTCGACGAAGTGCTGGGCGCCGCCGTCGCGCAGATCGTCGCGGTCCACCGAAGTGATGACCACATAGTCGAGTTCGAGCGCGGCGATCGTCTCCGCGAGCTGCCGCGGCTCCTCCGGATCGACGGGATCGGGGCGGCCGTGGCCGACGTCGCAGAACGGGCAGCGCCGCGTGCACTTGTCGCCGAGGATCATGAACGTCGCGGTGCCGTTGCCGAAACATTCGCCGATGTTGGGGCACGTCGCCTCTTCGCAGACCGTATGCAGGCGATGCGCGCGCAGGATTTCCTTGACCCGAAGATAGCGCGCGGATTCCGCGCCGGACCCCACGCGCACGCGAATCCAATCCGGTTTGCGCAGGCGTTCGTCCGGCTGCACGATCTTGATCGGAATGCGCGCGGTCTTGTCGGCGCCCTTTTGCTTCGCCGTCGGCGACGGCGCGGAGGATGTGGTCATGGCAAGAAATCAGTCCGGGAAAATCTGGGCGCGCACGCATTCGAGCAGGCGCTCGCCGACCGCCAGCCGGTCGGGGCGCACGCCGAGTGTAGCCAGATCGGTCGCCCGCAGTCCCGGATACCCGCAAGGGTCGATCCGGGAATACGGCGCGAGATCCATCGCCACGTTCAAGGCCACCCCATGATAGGCGCAGCCCCGATGCACCTTGATGCCGAGGGCGGCGATCTTGGCACGATCGAGGAAACGGGGGTCCGGGTCCGGATTCCGCTCCGCGTCCCTGCCAGCCCGATTTGCCTCCCCGGCGGGGAAGCCCGCCGCCGGATTGCGCTGATGCGTCCCTTCTTCCGAGCAAGCGGGGCTGTGAACGTACACCCCCGGCGCACCGTCGACGCGGAATCCCGCGACACCATACGACGCGAGGGTTTCGATCACCGCTTCCTCGATCCGCCGCACCAGTTCCCGCACGAAGAAGCCGGTGCGCCGCAAGTCGACCAGGGTGTACACGACCACCTGTCCGGGGCCATGATAGGTGACCTGGCCGCCACGATCGGTCGCAATCACCGGGATCGCTCCGGGGGCATGCACGTGCTCGCCGCGCCCCGCCTGCCCCAGCGTGAATACCGGCGGGTGTTCGACCAGCCAAAGCTCATCGGGCGTGTCCGGGCCGCGCGCCTCGGTGAAGGCCCGCATCGCCTGCCAGGTTTCCCGATATTCGGTCCGCCCCAGATCCCGCAGTCGGGCCGGCGGGACCCGCGCCTCGGGCGCCTGCGGCGCAACCGCGTCATCCGTACCCCAATCCGACCGTATCATCGCAGGCCCTACAACACCACTTTGACCATCGGGTGGGCCGTCAGGGCGCGATACAGGGCATCGAGCTGTTCGCGCGACTGCGCGCGGATGGTGACCGTGACCGAAAGGTACTTGCCGCCGCTGGATTGGCGCACCTCCACCGCGCTGCAATCCCAGTCCGGCGCATGGGCGCGCACGATCTCCACCACCTGCGGTTCGAATTCGATGCGATTCTCGCCCATGATCTTGATGGGGAAATCCATCGGGAAATTCATGGGGCTTTTTTTGCGGGGAGGGCAGCAGTTCATGGTCCGTCAGGGAGAGAGGGCAGCGATGACGCATCCGCGCCCAGCAGGTTCTGCATCACCAGGCGCTTGAGCACGGTCAGACGTCGATGGAAAAAATGATCCGCGCCGGGGATCACGACCACCGGAACCTCCGACTCGCCGGCCCAGCGGAACACGTCCTGCAACGGGATCGTTTCGTCCCGCTCCCCATGGATAACCAGGGCACCGGGATCGACCTTGGGCACGTCCCACTTGCCCGCCGCCGTGCCGATCAGCGCAAGCGCCTGCGGAGGATGCCCGCGGCGCGTAAGTTCCTCCGCCGCACGCGCCGCCACGAAGCTGCCGAACGAAAACCCGGCCAATGCCACTTGCGGTGGCGCGCGAAAGAGGCCGGCGTAGTCCGTCAGGCGCGGAACGGCATCAATGAGAAAAAGGAAATCGTCCGCTTCCCCCCGTCCTTCGTCATGCATGCCCTCGCTCGCGCCGACGCCCCGGAAGTTCGGCCGCACCGCGATCCACCCCAGGGCCAGAAACGCCCGCGCCAACGTGAATGCCACCTTGTTGTCGAGCGTGCCGCCGTACAACGGATGGGGGTGGCCGACGAACACGAATCCGCGCGGCGCGACGCCAGCGGGGTTTTCGATGACAAGCTCAATCTTTCCCGCCGGGCCATCGAGCAACCGGCGCTCCATTGCCGGCCTCACGGTAGTCGCAGGCGCTCCACGATCCGGCCACCGATCAGGTGCTCCTTGATGATCTCGTCGATGTCCCGTTCGTCGACATAGGTGTACCAGACCTCGTCCGGGTAGACCACCAGGCAGGGACCCTCGTCGCAGCGGTCCAGGCAACCGGCCTTATTGATGCGGACCTTGCCGCACCCATCGAGGCCCAGTTTCCTGCAACGCAGCTTGGCATACGCCTGCAGTTCCTCGCTGCGATGGTTCGCGCAGCAATTGTCCGGGGGTTCCCGGCGATTGGTGCAGAAAAAGACGTGTTTGCGAAAGAAGCCCATTGGCGCTACTGTCCTCGGATCATGTCGACGGAATTATCCGCAGAATTATCCGCCAACAGGACGATCCTGTCCGGTTTTGCAGAGCCGCCCTCGGCAGCAGCCATTGTGCGGCACCTGCGGGCGGTAGATCTGCAGGTCGAGGCGGTCGCGACGACCGCCTCGACCAATGCCGACTTGATGGCGCGCGCCCGCGAGCGCGCGTTCCGGAGCCCGGTACTGCGCGTGGCCGGCACGCAGACCGGCGGGCGGGGCCGTCTCGGGCGCCGCTGGATCGACGGCGGCGCGTCCCTGTTGTTTTCCCTGGGTCTGCCATGGCGCAAGGACCCGGCGGGCACCCCCGAGGTCACGCTGGCCTGCGGCATCGCGGCGGCCGAAGCGCTGCACGCGCAGGGCGTCCGGGTCGGCCTCAAGTGGCCCAACGACCTGCTGCTCGACGGGCGCAAACTGGCGGGCATCCTCTGCGAAATGGCGGAAGATCCCGCGGGTGGACGCAGCCTGATCATCGGCATGGGCGTGAACCTGATTCTTCCGGCCGGCCTGCGCGACGGAATCGGTCAGCCGGCTGCGGAGCTTGCCGAACGCATCCCGCCGGACCAGCTGCTTGCCGAGCGCGCGCGGTGGCTGGCCCGGTTCGCCGACGCGATGCTGGCGGCGGCGCGCAAGTTCGAGCGCGCCGGCGAGGATCCATCTTGAAGACCCTGCTCCTCGACGCCGGCAACACGGCGGTGAAGTGGCGCATCGTCACCCCGGACGGACCGTGGTCGGATGCGGATCCCCGCGGAACGATCCCCGTCGACACGCCGCACCTCGCCGAGGAACTCCGCGATGCCTGCCACGCCGCCGGGGGTTCGCTGTCGGATGCCGCCGGCTGCTGCGTGGCGCCGCAATCCGTGCAGGACGCAATCGATCGGGCGACGATCGCCGCACTGGGACGGCCGGTGCGATGGTTTGCGGCGGCGGCGCGCTTCGAATCCCCCGGCATTTCCCTGCGTAACGGCTACCGCGACCCGGCGCAACTCGGCGCAGACCGCTGGCACGCACTGATCGGGGCCCGCGCCGTCCGCCCGCGAGGCACGCTGCTGGTGGTCAGCGCCGGCACCGCCACCACCGCCGATACGCTGACGGACGGTGGCCGATTCGTCGGCGGCGTGATCGTGCCGGGGATCCGCCTCATGCACGACAGCCTTGCCCGCGGCACGGCGCGCCTGCCTCGCGCCGACGGGACATATCGCCCCCATCCTGACAACACGGGCGACGCGATGCAGACCGGCATCATCGACGCGCAGATCGGATTGATCGAACAGCGGATCGGCTGCATCCGGGCAGACCAGGCCGCAGCCTCCACGCACGCCGACGCTGCCGACGACCGGGCGATCCACGTCCTGCTATGCGGCGGCAATGCGGAACTGCTGTATAAGGCGTGGACGGATGCGCGGGCATGCGATCCCGGGGCGAGCGCAGTGACGCGGTCGGTGGAGCCGGACCTGGTGCTGCGAGGCCTCCGGCTCCGATCGACCTGCGAGCCGCCGGGCTGACGAAACACCGACACGGGATCAGCCCACGCAGCAGCCTGCTCAACGTTTTCCGGATCTTCCGAGGCCCATTGTGAAAGTGCTCGTCGTTTTCCTTCTGGTCGCCAATATCGTGGCGGCAGCCTGGATTTCGCAGCGGACACCGAACGACATCCTGCGCGAACCCGGGCGGATGAATGCCCAGCTCGCCGCCGACAAGTTCCGCCTGCTCACCGACGCCGATCTCGTCCGCCTGCAAAAGGCGGGGGCGAAAGCGCAGGCGGCGGCACCGGTGCAAACCGCGGCGCCTGGCGCCTCCCCGGCCAGCCCTGCTGCCGCTGCGCCGGTACCGGTCGCACCGCTGCCGCCGCCGGATGCGGCGTCCAACGGCGGATCGGGCCGATGACCGGCAATCGCGGGCCGGGCAAGGTACACCTCGTCGGCACCGGCCCGGGCGCGCCGGATCTGCTCACCGTGCGCGCGGCAAGACTGCTGCGGGAAGCGGACGTCGCACTCTACGACAACCTCGTTTCGCAGGAAATCCTGGCGCTCCTGCCGGAGGCCGTACGCAAGATCCATGTCGGCAAACGCCGCAGCCGGCACACGCTGCTGCAGGAAGATATCAACCGCCTGATGATCGAACTGGCCCGCGAGGGCGCCCGCGTGCTGCGCCTGAAAGGCGGCGACCCTTTCGTGTTCGGGCGCGGCGGGGAAGAGGCCGAAGCGCTTGCCGCCGCGGGCGTCGCGTTCGAAGTGGTGCCGGGCATCACCGCGGCGGTCGGAGTGGCGGCGAGCGCATGCATTCCCCTCACCCACCGAGGGCTGGCGCAATCGTGCACGTTCGTCACCGGGAATCTGCAGAACGGCACGACGGATCTCGACTGGCCGCTGCTCGCGCGCGCACGGCAGACCGTCGCGGTGTACATGGGCCTCATGGGACTGCCGGTGCTGTGCGCGAAGCTGATCGAGCACGGTCGCAGCCCGGATACCCCGGCGGTCATCGTGCAACAGGGCACCACGCCGCTGGAACGCACAGTGGGCGGCACGCTGGCCACGCTGCCGGCGATGGCGGAAGCGGCCGGCCTCCGTGCGCCGACCTTGATCCTCATCGGGGAGGTGGTGGCGCTGCGGGACGCGCTGTCTCCGGATGCGGGCGGACATGCTGCCGCGGTGTCGTAGCGCCATCGGCGCCGGACTGTCCGCGCTCGCCCTCGTCGGGCCGCTGCTGTGCGGCGGCTGCGCGATGCACCCGGAAGGCCCCGCCGACCTCGCCATCTGGCGAATCGTCGATCACGGCTGCAACGGTACCGGCCCGCGCGCCGCCAACGCGGCCTTGCAATGCGAAGACCGGCGGGGATATGCCGTGCTCAAGGATCGTTGCGGCGCGACGCATTTCTTGTTGATCCCGACCGCGCGGCGCGTGGGCGTGGAGGCGAACGCGCTGCAGTCGCCTGGCGAACCGGATTACTTCGCATGGGCATGGCGGGAACGCACCCACACCCTGCGGGCGGCGCGCACCCGTCCCGATGCTGCGGTTTCCGACGACGATATCGGCCTGGCGGTGAACTCGCGCTATGCCCGATCCCAGGAACAACTGCACATCCATATCGATCTGCTCGCCCCGGGGTTGCGTCCCCTCCTGCACGCACTGCCCGCGCCCCTGCCTGCGGGAGCGGCAATCGAATGGCATGGTCATCGCTATCGGGTCGACCAGGTCACCGATCTCGCGCAAAGCCCGTTTCGGATCGCGTCGCGGGATTGGGGCGCGCGCACGCGCGACCAACGTGCCCGCCTGACCATTGCGGTGGTGCATGATGGGAACCGCGGGTTTTTCATTCTGAGCGACGAGGCCGGCTGGTGGCCTCTTGATCGGGGTCACGCGGAAGAGTTGCTTGCGCCGCGCAAATGTCTGCAAGGATGAAACGATGGCAACGACGGCACCGGCAGGGCGGGATTCCGGCGCGGGCGACACCACCGCAGCGCTCGTCCTGTTTTCCGGCGGTCAGGATTCGACGACCTGCCTCGCGTGGGCGCTGGAACGACACGGCCGGGTGGAAACCGTGGGATTCGACTACGGCCAACGGCATCGGATCGAACTCGAGCAGCGGGCCGTCCTCCGCGAACGCATCCAGGCGCTGTCCCCACGGTGGCGCGATCGCCTGGGACCGGACCACACGCTGGACCTTTCCGTGCTCGGCCACGTCGCAGACTCGGCGCTGACGCGCGAGCGGACCATTTTCATGCAGCACAACGGACTGCCGAACACCTTCGTTCCCGCCCGCAACCTCGTGTTCCTGACCCTGGCCGCGGCACTAGCCTATCGGCGTTCGATCCATACGCTGGTCGGCGGCATGTGTCAGACGGACTATTCGGGATATCCGGATTGTCGCGATGCGACGATCCGCGCCCAGCAGGAGGCGCTGTCGCTGGGGATGGGGGAACCGATGACGATCGAAACGCCGCTGATGTGGCTGGACAAGGCGCAGACCTGGGCGCTGGCGCAGACGCTGGGCGGAGCATCCCTGGTCGACCTCGTCCTCGAACACACGCACACCTGCTATCTGGGGGAGCGGGGTGAACGCCATCCGTGGGGATACGGATGCGGAACGTGCCCGGCATGCGCGCTGCGCGCGGATGGTTGGCGGCGCTGGGTCGCCGCCGTGACGGCATCGCCTGGCGCCCGCCCGTAGCGGGAGCCAGGCGATTCATCGTGATTCCTGCGCGCGGATCGCGGCAACGGACTCCCGGACGATCTCATCCAGGCCGAGGCGGCCCAGCGCCGCACTCGCGCGCCGCGGGTCGCCGTGGTAGACGCCGTGCGCGGCGTCGAAACGAACCCCTTTCTTGTGCAGCAGATCCGTGCGCACCAGCGCCGGATCGACCGCGAGCGACAAGGACGTGTCGAGCAGGCCCGCGTGCGTACCGAGTTCCTCGGCACGATACCCGCGCTCGCGCAGAATCTGCCCGAATCCCTCGAACGATGCGCGAAAATATTCCGGCGGTGCCAGCACCCGCGTACCCGGCGCCCACTTCCGGTTCAACCGCCGGACGAGGTGCGCCACGTCCTTCTGATAGCCGCCATGGTCCCCCAGAAACACGATGGTACGAAAACCGTGGATGCGCAAACTGTCGGCAATCGAGGTCAACGTCGCATCAAACACTGCCGGCGGCACCGTGAGCGTACCGGGGAAGCGCATGTGCGAGGTGGGCGGCTCGGTGGTTCCTTCCGGCACGTAGGCGACGACGGGAGCGACGAGCGCATCGCCAAGTTCCTGCGCGATCCGCCCGCTGAGCCAGCGCACTCGTGCGTTATGTTTCCCCAAGACAATCGCCGGACCGCTCTGCTCGGTGCCACCGATGGGGATGATTGCGGTGGTTTTTCCCGCCCGCACGGCATCGCGCAGTTCCATCCAGGTGAGGTCCTCGAGGTACACGGACCGGGCCGCGGCAACCGGCGCGGCTGCGCCGGTGCAAGCCGCGGCAGCCGAAAGCGGGAAAAAACCTGGAACGCTCAGGGTGAGCGCAGCCAGCGCAACCGCGATGGGTCGGGACGCTGGTATTCCGCTCAAGGAGTCGCTCCGGTCCCCTTGGCTGCCATCCCTGGGGACACGGCCCCCGGCATCCCCTCCCCCTTCATGCCGCTACAGCCGTAGCCGTGGCCGGGCATGGCGCCCGGCCCCATCGCCATGCCACGCTGCCCCCGCATCATGGGGCCAAAGCAATGGCCGAAGCGATGCCCGGCATACCGGCTGGCCACTTCGTCGAGGACTTCGCGCTGATTCGCGGTCAGCACCTGCCGCAGCGCAGCGGTCGCCTTCGCCAGTCGGTCCAGATTGCGGGCTTGCTCCGCAGCGCGATCAGCGCGCAACCGCGCGATCGTCGCTGCATTCGCATCAAGGCCCGGCGGCGGCGACGTCATCATCTTCCAATGGAACGCCATGACACTGCGCAGCGCAGCTTCGAATGTCTGCCAGGCCGGCTCCTGCGAAGCCCGAATCTCGAGACGATCGGCAAGGTTGTCCAGATGCCATTGGACATGGCGGGAAAATGCCGCCGACATGGTGCTCGGGCCGGCCGGTGCCGCGGCGGGCTGAGCCGCGACCGCGCTCAGAGCGAAGCCGACCGCAAAGGCAACGCCAAGCGCAGCCCGGCGCAGGAGGGGGAGGGGCAGTCGTTCCATGGCAAGACTCCAAGTGGTTCTGATGCCTCACATTAGACGAAGTTGGCATCGCCGTGGGGATCGGCTACGTTCTGATACGAAATGGGACAACGCTTGCCCGGAGCCTCATTCCTGGTGAGGTTCCGCGGCAGAACCATGGAGCGGCAGATCACCAGGGTCTGCCGGCGCCGGGACGCCGGGCGCCGCAGCGGTGACGGGCGGGAATTCGACCGTAACCTGCAACCCGCCCAGGACGGACTGTGCAAGTGCCAGTTCGGCGCCGTGCATTTCCACTACCGCGCGCACGATGGACAGGCCGATCCCGCAACCTTCGGCGCCGGAATCGGGCAAGCGGAAAAACCGCTCGAACACCTGTTGCCGCTGCGCTTCCGGGATGCCCGGGCCGCTGTCCTCAACGGTCAGGAATCCGCGTCCATTGCGCGTTCCGGTGCAGACGCGGATGGTTCCGGAGACCGGCGCGTAGCGGATGGCATTGTCGAGCAGGTTGCGCACCAGCACCGCGACGCCGAATTCCGTCGCCTCGACGTCGGCGGCGTCGAATTCCTCGATGATCGTCTGCGACCGCCGGTCCGCCGATGAACGCAGTTCGTCGATGACGTGCGCCGCCACCGAGTCGAGCTGCAGCCGCACCGCCTGGGCGCGCAACGCGATCAGCCCGTCGATCCGGGACATCGTCAACAGCTGGTCGACCATATGCGCCGTATGGTCGATCGACGACGCCAATCGGGCGAGCATGCGCTGCCGGCTGGCCTCGTCGCGCGTCAGCGAAGCCACCTGCGCCTGGATCTTGATGTTCGCCAGCGGGGTACGGAGTTCGTGCGCGGCAGCGGCAGTGAAACTTCGTTCAACCGCCAGGGCGTTTTCGATTCGGGAAAACAGGGAATTGATCGCCGCGACGACCGGTGTCAGCTCCAGAGGCAGGCCGGCGAGCGGAAGCGGGCGCAGGTCGTCGGGAGACCGCTGGCGCAACTGAAGCGCCGACTCGTCCAGGCTGCGGGTGGCGGCGCGGACCATCCAGGCCCCGAATCCAAGCGAGATC
>JAJYBQ010000021.1 GCA_021778935.1 Pseudomonadota bacterium
AGGACGTCGAGGTCATCGAACTGTTGGTCAAGCCTGGCGACACGATCGCCGTCGACCAGTCGCTGATCACCGTCGAATCCGACAAGGCGTCGATGGAAATTCCGTCCACCGCGGCGGGCGTGGTGCGCGAGCTCAAGCTGCGGATCGGCGACAAGGTATCCAAGAGCTCGCTCGTGCTGCTGCTCGAGCCCGCCGCTGCCGTGCCCGCTGCCGTGCCCGCGGCTGTGGTGGAGCCCGCGGTGGCGGACAAGGCCGGCGATGCCGCTGCTGCGGCGCCCGGACTCGCCGTGGCGGGCGTGGCAAGGAGTCCGGCGCCGGCGTTGGCACCGGCACCCGGCGGCGCCGCTGCCGCCGCGGTCGTGGCCGGCGGGGAGTCCGTCCGTGCCGTTTCGGGCACCGTCCACGCGTCGCCGTCGGTGCGCGCGATGGCCCGCGAGTTGGGCGTCGACCTGTCGCGCGTGACCGGCAGCGGCCTCAAAGGGCGGGTCACCCACGACGATGTGCGTACGTTCGTCAAGAGCGTGATGCAGGGCGCGCAGGCATCGGTGGCCGGACCCGGTTCGGGCATCGTCGCTGGCGGCGGGGCGCCGTTGCCGGCGTGGCCGCAGGTCGACTTCGCCCAGTTCGGGCCGATCGAACGGGTCGCGATGTCGCGCATCCGCAAGATTTCGGGGCCCGGCCTTCATCGAAACTGGGTGAGCATTCCGCATGTGACCAATCACGAGGATGCCGACGTCACGGATCTGGAGGCCTTCCGGGTCCAGCTCAACCGGGAGCACGAAACGCGTGGCATCAAGGTCACGATGCTTGCCTTCCTCGTCAAGGCCTGCGTCGCGGCGCTGCAGCGGTTCCCGGACTTCAACAGCTCGCTCGATGCGGCCAGCGGCGACGCGGTGATCCGCAAGCGCTACTACCACATCGGCTTCGCGGCGGATACGCCCAACGGGTTGGTCGTTCCGGTGATCCGCGATGCCGATCGCAAGGGCGTGCTGGAAATCGCGCAGGAAATGACCGCGTTGGCGGGGAAGGCGCGCGAAGGCAAGTTGAGCCCCGCGGAAATGCAGGGCGGCACCTTCTCGATCTCCTCCCTGGGCGGGATCGGCGGCACGTATTTCACGCCGATCATCAATGCGCCCGAGGTGGCGATCCTCGGTGTGTGCCGCGCCGCGATGCGTCCGGTCTGGGACGGCGAGCAGTTCGTGCCGCGCCTGATCCTGCCGATGTCGTTGTCCTGGGATCACCGGGTGGTCGATGGTGCGGGCGCGGCGCGCTTCAACGCCTATCTCGCCCAGGTGCTGGCCGACTTCCGACGCGTGCTGCTGTAGGCGCGGCATTCCGGGCATGGCGCGGGGGGAGCGGTGACCGACGCGGCGAATTCGGAGGAGCGGGGTTCGGGGCCGTCGGCGATTGCGATCGCGCCGTTGGATCTGCGGCACGTCGACAGCTTCGGTGACTGCCTTGCCGAGGTGGCGCGCGAACGCCGGTACCTGGCGATCGTCGACGGGTTTTCGCTGGAACAGAACGCAGCGTGGGTCGCCGCCGACCGGTCGCTCGGAAACCCGTTTTACGTCGCGCTCGACGGAGACCGGGTCGTCGGTTGGTGCGAAGTGCGTCGCGATGCCCTGCCCGGACGCGGCCACGGCGGGGTGCTGGGCATCGGCGTGCTGGCGGCCTGTCGCCGCCGGGGACTGGGGAGCCGGTTGATGGCCACGGCCATCGCCGACGCCTGGGTGCGCGGGTTCGAGCGCATCGAACTGTGGGTGCGCGCGCCGAACGGGGCGGCGATCTCCCTCTACCGGAAGTTCGGATTCGTCGAGGAGGGGCGACGCCGCGATGCGGTGCGCCTGGACGATGGCCCCGAAGATGAAGTGCTGATGGCAATCCGTTTCGCAAAGGAAACCGTGTGAACCAACCGTATGACCTTCTCGTGCTCGGCGCAGGCCCCGGCGGATACTCGGCCGCGTTTCGCGCTGCCGACCTCGGCATGCGCGTGGCGCTGGCGGAGCGCGGCCCGACGTTGGGCGGCGTATGCCTCAACGTCGGCTGCATTCCCTCGAAGGCGCTGCTGCACGTGGCCGCGGTGCTGGAAGAAGCGTCGCACCTCGCCGACGTCGGGGTTGCGTTCGCGCCGCCGCAGATCGACCTCGCGAAACTGCGCGCGCATCGGAACCACGTGGTGAGCAAGCTGACTTCCGGGCTGGCCGCGATGGCCAAGCAACGCAAGGTCGACGTGCTTCGCGGCACGGGCCGGTTCGCCGACGCCCACACGCTGGCATGGACGGCGACCGAGGGCGGCGAGACCCGCAACATCGGATTCCGGCAGGCGATCATCGCGGCCGGCTCCGAGCCGGTCACGCTGCCGTTTCTGCCGCAGGATCCGCGCATCGTCGACTCGACCGGCGTGCTCGAACTGCCGTTCGTGCCCAAGCGCATGCTGGTCATCGGCGGCGGCATCATCGGGCTGGAAATGGCGACGGTGTATTCCGCGTTGGGGGCGCGGGTCGACGTCGTCGAACTGACCGACGGTCTGATGCCGGGAACCGACCGCGATCTGGTCAAGGTCTGGCACAAGCGCAACGAACATCGCTTCGATCGCGTGCTGCTGCGCACGCGCGCGGCGGCGGTCGACGCACTGCCGGAAGCGCTGCGGGTGCGGTTCGAGGGCGAGCAGGCGCCGGAGGCGGCGGTCGATTATGACCTCGTCCTGGTTGCCGCCGGGCGGCGTCCCAATGGCAAGACGATCGGCGCCGAAGCCGCGGGTGTGCGGGTTGACGAGCGCGGGTTTATCGCCACCGATGCGCAGATGCGGACCAATGTTGCGCACATCTTCGCCATCGGCGACATCGCCGGTGCGCCGATGCTGGCGCACAAGGCGGTCCACGAGGGCCATGTCGCGGCGGAGGTCGCGGCTGGTCACAAGGCAGTGTTCGATGCGCGCGTAATTCCCTCGGTTGCGTACACCGATCCGGAGATCGCGTGGGCCGGCCTGACCGAGGACGAGGCGCGCGCGCGCGGCGTCGCGGTGAAGAAAGCGGTATTCCCCTGGAACGCCTCCGGGCGGGCGATCGCCAATGGGCGCGACGAGGGATTCACCAAGCTCCTGTTCGATGAAACCACGCATCGCATCGTCGGCGGCGCGATCGTCGGCACCCACGCCGGCGACCTGATCGGCGAAATCGCCTTGGCGATCGAGATGGGCGCGGATGCGGTGGACATCGGCAAGACCATTCACCCCCACCCGACCCTGTGCGAGTCGGTGGGGCTGGCCGCCGAGGTGGCGGAGGGTGCCTGCACGGATCTGCCGCCGGCGCGGAAGCGGTAGCGCGGTGGATGATGGTTCCTTGGGTATCATTGACAGATCTTTTCCGAGGATTCCGCCCGTGACCGACAAGCTGAGCCAGGACGAACTCAAGCGCGCCGTGGCGCGCGCCGCCGTGCAACACATCGCGCCGTGTCTGGGTACGGGGGCTGCGCTCGGCGTGGGGACCGGTTCCACCGCGGACCTGTTCATCGACGAACTGGCCGCACATCGCGATGCGATCGCGGCGGCGGTCGCCAGTTCGGAGCGCAGTGCGCAGCGCCTGCGGGCGCACGGCATTCGCGTCGTCGACCTCAATGACGTGGCGTCCGTTCCGGTGTACGTCGACGGCGCCGACGAGATCGATTCGACCTTCGCCATGATCAAGGGTGGGGGCGGTGCGCTCACCCGCGAGAAGATCGTTGCCGCCGTGGCCGCGACCTTCGTGTGCATCGCCGATGCGAGCAAGAAGGTCGACGTGCTGGGCCGCTTCCCGCTGCCGGTCGAGGTCATCCCGATGGCGCGCAGTTTCCTGATCCGCGAACTGGCCAGGCTGGGTGGAGAACCGCGCCTGCGCGAGGGCTTTCATACCGACAACGGCAACGAGATTCTCGATGTCCATGGCCTGCAGATTTCCGATCCGCGGACTCTTGAGGCGTACCTGAACCAGATCCCCGGCGTGGTGACCGTCGGCCTGTTCGCCGCGCGCGGTGCAGACATCCTGTTGCTGGGGACCCCCGACGGCGTGCAGGAGCGTCGCCGGCCGGGCTTCTGAACCGGGCTTCCCGTCAGGTCTCCGCCCTTCGGGGCGTTGCCACACCATTGCCCGGCGTCGTCTTTTTTCCGCTTCGCCCGCATTCCCAGGGAGAGTGCGGCGGGGCCGGGGCTCCACCATGCAGCCGCATCGCCTTTCCTTCATCGCCACCGCGGGCTTCGAAGCCGCCCGCAGCCTGTCGTCCGTTGCCCCGGAACATCGGCTGCGGCGCTTGCACGGGCACGGTTTTCGCGCGGTCGCACGGGTTGCCGCAGCGCCGGACGGCGGCAGCCCATGGTCCCCATTTCCCGGCGCGGAAGTCGATTCCCTGCGTGCGGCGCTCCAGGCTAGCGTCGCCCCCTTCGATTACCGCTGCCTGGACGACGATCTCGATCATCCGACCGACGAGGCGCTGGCCCGCCGCGTGCGCGGGCAACTGGAAGGGCGGCTTGCCGTGCCGGCGGATACCGTCGGCCTGCACAGCACGCCCGAACAAGGTGCCGAACTCGACGCGCAGGGGGAGGCCGTGGTCCACCGCCGCTACCGTTTCGAGGCCGCACACCAGTTGCCCAACGTGCCGCCGGGTCACAAGTGCGGCCGAATGCACGGGCACGGTTTCACCGTGACGCTGGAGGCGCGGATCTCCTGCCTGGACATTTCTTCGGCGCTGGCGTATGACGAACTCGACCGCATCTGGGGGCCGCTGGGAGCGGCGCTGCAGTACGTCTGCCTCAACGATCTGCCCGGCCTGGAGAATCCCACCAGCGAATGGATTGCGCATTGGCTGTGGCAGCGGATCCGGCCCGAACTGCCCGCGCTGGCGGCGGTGACGGTGGGCGAGACCGCCGGCAGCGGCGCGCGCTTCGACGGCGCCGACTACCGGATCTGGAAAGACTTCAATCTCGACAGCGCGGTGCGCCTGCGGCGTGCCGCCGACGGCGACGGGCGCCGACGTATCCACGGCCACAGCTATCGCCTGCGACTGCACCTGGCCGGACCGCTGGACCGGGTGTACGGGTGGACCATCGACTTCGGTGACGTCAAGGCCTTGTTCGCGCCGGTGTTCGATCGGATCGACCATCGCCCCTTGTACGAGTTGCCCGAGGTTCCGGAGCGCGGTTCCACGGCCTTGGCGGCATGGATCCGTGCGCAGGCGGCCGGATTGTTGCCGCAACTCGCGCGCATCGATCTGTATGAGACTCCGGGTTGCGGCGTGATCCTGGATTGGACATGAGCCGCTACGCCGTCAAGGAGCTTTTCTACACCCTGCAGGGCGAGGGTGCGCACCGGGGCCGGCCCGCGGTGTTCTGTCGGTTTTCCGGCTGCAACCTGTGGTCGGGCCGGGAAGCCGATCGGACGTCGGCAGCGTGCCGTTTCTGCGACACGGATTTCGTCGGCACCGATGGCGCGGGCGGCGGGCGCTTCGCCGACGCGCGGACGTTGGCAGCGGCGATCGATGCGCAGTGGCCGGCGAACCCCGAGGCAGCGCGCGGGGCGCCGTATGTCGTGTTCACCGGCGGGGAACCGCTACTGCAACTCGATGCCGATCTGATCGCGGCGATGCATGCGATCGGCTGGACGGTGGCGGTGGAGACCAACGGCACGCTGCCGGCGCCGCCCGGGATCGACTGGATTTGCGTGAGTCCGAAGGCCGGAACCGAACTCGCGCAGCGCAGCGGCGACGAGATCAAGCTCGTATTCCCGCAGGAGGGCGCCGCGCCGGAGCACTATGCGGCGCTCGACTTCCGCCATTTCTTCCTGCAGCCGATGGATGGGCCCCGATTGCGCGAGAATACGCAGTCCGCCGTGGCGTACTGCATGGCGCATCCGCGGTGGCATTTGAGCCTGCAGACCCACAAGATTCTCGACATTCCATGACTGGTACCGATCCCTCCCCCCGTCGCCGGGAGTTTTTCGACGCCGACGAACCGGCCGCGGATTGCACGCTGGGCGTGCTGCGGATGTTGCTTGCGCAGGACGGCTCGACCACGCGCATGTGCGAAGCGATCGCCGGCGGGCCGCTCACCCTGGTGCTGTTGCGACAGGTCGTGACCGGGCGCGTGCCGGATGCGGTGCGCGCGGTGCTGCCGGGGACGCGGTTTCTCGAACGGGTCACCTCGCTCGCTGCGCACGGCGAAGTGATGATGGACAATCTTTCCTATATCGCGCTCGATGCCCTGCCGGATGCGGTGCGGCACGGCCTGGAGGAGGGCGCGACGCCGATCGGCCATCTGCTCGACACGCTGTGGGTACGGCGTCGCCCGCTGGACGAGGGGGCGGCGGAGTTGTGCCGGGCGCTCTGGGATACGGTGGGCGTTCCCGACCCGCGCGCGGCGCGGGCCTATTCGATCTGGACGCCCGAGGGGCCGCGGTTCGTGATCGCCGAGACGTTCCGGCGGGGAATGCTGTACGGGGTCCGGTGATGCCGATGCGCGGACCGGGTAGCCACCGCGATGGCGACCGACCCGCGGCGACCCGGACTCACTGCTGCGGCGGTACGTATCCGGCCACCTGGTCGGCGCCCGGTCCGAAGAAGTAGGCCTCCATCTGCGCCCGCAGGTACTGCCGCGCGCGCGAGTCGGAGAGGTTGAGACGGTTCTCGTTGACCAGCATCGTCTGGTAGCGCTGCCATTGCTGCCACGCTTCCTTCGAGACGCTCTCGAAAATCCGTTTGCCCATTTCCCCCGGGACCGGCGGAAAGTCCAGCCCTTCCGCTTCGCGTCCGAGTTTGATGCAGTTGACCATGCGAGCCATCGTGTTGCCTCCGTGTTGTCGTTGCGGCGGTCCCGGGCTGGCCGGGACCGGTTCGGGTTGCTAGAGCGGTTTGACCAGGATCTGTGAGCGTCGCTGCCAGTTGTAGAGCCCCTGGCGCTCGGCAGGCAGGGAGTCGACCGTCGCAACGGTGAAGCCGCGCCGCAGGAACCAGTGGGCGGTGCGCGTGGTGAGCACGAAGAGCTTCTTGATTCCGGCCGCGCGTGCGCGTGTCTCGATCCGCCGCAGCAGCCGCTCGCCGTCGCCGAGTTCGCGGTAGTCCGGATGCACCGTGAGGCAGGCCATTTCGGCGATGCCGTCCTTGGGGAATGGCAGCATCGCGGCGCAGCCGAAGATGAACCCGTCGTGCTCCAGCACCGAAAACTGCGCGATGTCGCGCTCGATCACCTCGCGCGGACGCTTCACCAGCGTGCCGTCCTCCTCCAGCGGTTCGATCAGCTGCAGGATGCCGCCGACGTCGTCGGGCGTGGCCTCGCGCAGCGACTCCAGGTCGCTCGGCGTGATCATCGTGCCCACGCCCTCGTGGGTGAACAGGTCGATCAGGATGGCGCCGTCGAGCCGCGATGGAACCAGGTGCGCGCGCGCGACGCCGCCGCGGCTCGCCTTGAGCAGGTAGCCGAGTTCGACCGAGCACCCGTCCTCGATTTCGCGCGCCACCATCATGCGTTCGGCATCGGCGACCGACAGATCGGAGAACAGTTCGCCGTCGCGGCTGCGCACGCCGTCGGCCTCGCTGATCAGGATCAGCTTGTCGGCCTTCAGGGCGATCGCAGCGCTGGCGGCGACGTCCTGCATCATCAGGTTGAACGCTTCGCCGGTCGGCGAAAAGCCCAGCGGCGGCAGCAGCACCAGCGAGCCGTTGTCGAGGCTGGCACGGATCGCATCGACGTCGATCTTGCGCACGAGACCGGTGTGCTGCAGATCGGTTCCATCGACGATGCCCATCGGCCGCGCAACCACGAAATTGCCGCTCACCACGCGGATGCGGCTGTTGGCCATCGGGGTGTTGGGCAGGCCTTGCGAGAACGCGGCCTCGATGCTGAGGCGGATCGCGCCGGTGGCTTCCTTGACGCACTCCAGCGAATTCTTGTCGGTCACCCGCAGGTCGCCGACGAAGCGCGGCTCGACGAGCTTCAACGCGAGCAGGCGCTCCACCTGGGGGCGCGCGCCGTGGACCAGCACGAGGCGGATTCCCATCGCCTGCAGCAGGGAAAGGTCGTAGACCAGGGCGTCGAGCTTCCCGGCATCGATCAACTCCCCACTGAACCCGACCACGAAGGTGCGGCCGCGATGGGCATGCACATAGGGCGCGACGTCGCGCAGCCACGTGACGAATTGGTCGTGTTCGGTGGAAGCGGGGCTGTCGACGGGCGGGGGCGCGGGTTCGTTCATGGGCGGAAGCGGCGAATGCAAAAAGTATACTTCGCGTTTGGTTCTTTCCTTCGTCTGGCTCGCTCCTTCGTTTGGCGGCGCCCGGTGGGCGGACATCCGGACCGCGCGCTTCTCCGCGCCCGATATCGCTCCGATCGTGCGCGGTCCGGATATCCGCCCACCCGCATGCCCACGGATCCCATCTCCTTCGACGAAAATTTGCCGATCAGCGCCCGCCGCGAGGAGGTGGCCGCCGCCGTCGCCGCGCATCAGGTCGTGATCGTCTGTGGCGAAACCGGGTCGGGGAAGACGACGCAGCTGCCGAAGATCTGCCTTGCGCTGGGGCGCGGCCGCGGCGCGCTGATCGGCCACACCCAGCCGCGCCGGATCGCGGCCTCGAGCGTCGCCAAGCGCATCGCGCAGGAGCTGAACAGCCCCCTCGGCGACATCGTCGGCTACAAGGTGCGGTTCTCCGACCACACCCGTCCCGGCGCCCGCATCAAGCTGATGACCGACGGCATCCTGCTGGCCGAAACCCATTCGGACCCCCAGCTGCGCGCCTACGACACCCTGATCATCGACGAGGCCCATGAGCGCAGCCTCAACATCGACTTCCTGCTCGGCTACCTGCGGCAGCTGCTGCCGCGGCGGCCGGACCTCAAGCTCATCATCACGTCGGCGACGATCGATGCGGAGCGCTTCGCCCGCCATTTTGCGGGCGCGCAGGGGCCGGCGCCGGTGATCCAGGTGTCCGGACGGCTCTATCCGGTCGAAATCCGCTACCGCCCCTACGAGGAGGATGCCGAAGCCGAGGCCGCGTCCGACGGTGCCGCACGCCGGGCGGGGGCGCCGGAGCGCGCGGCGGCAAAGGAACGCAAGTCCCAGACGCAGGCGGTGCTCGACGCGGTCGACGAACTGGCCGGCTGCGGGCGCGGCGACGTGCTGGTGTTCCTCCCCGGCGAGCGCGAGATCCGCGACACCGCGGAAGCGCTGCGCAAGCATCACCCGCCCGGCACCGAGATCCTGCCGCTCTTCGCCCGGCTTTCGGCGCAGGAGCAGGAGCGGGTGTTCCGCTCGGGCGGCGGGCGGCGCATCGTGCTGGCGACCAACATCGCGGAGACCTCGCTCACCGTGCCCGGCATTCGCTACGTGGTCGATGCCGGGCTGGCGCGCGTCAAGCGCTACAGCTATCGCAACAAGGTGGAGCAGTTGCGCATCGAGCCGGTCGCCCGCGCCGCGGCCGATCAGCGGGCAGGGCGCTGCGGGCGGGTGGCCGCAGGCATCTGCATCCGTCTGTATGCCGAGGAGGACTATCGCGAGCGGCCGGCGTTCGCCGATCCCGAGGTGCTGCGCTCCTCGCTGGCCTCGGTGATCCTGCGCATGGCCGCCCACGGGCTGGGCGACCCCGAACAGTTCCCCTTCGTCGATCCGCCGCCGGCGCGGGCGATCGTCGACGGCTATCAACTGCTGGCCGAACTCGGCGCGGTCGATGATCGCCGCAATCTCACCGCCGTGGGCGCCGAACTGGCACGGCTGCCGCTCGATCCGCGCATCGGCCGCATCCTGCTCGCCGCACGCGAACAGCACTGCCTGCACGAGGCGCTGATCATCGCGGCGGCGCTGTCCGTGCAGGATCCGCGCGAGCGCCCGGCCGAGCAGGCGCAGGCCGCCGACACCGCGCACCAGCGCTACGCCGACGAACGCTCCGACTTCCTCTCCTTCGTCAAGCTCTGGGACGCGATGCAGGAGCGGGTCGAACACAAGAAGTCCAACCGGCGCTTCGCCGACGACCTGCGCGCGGAGTTCCTGAATGCACGCCGGGTGCGCGAATGGTTCGACGTGCACGCCCAGTTGCATCCGATCGTTGCCGAGCTGGGCTGGCGCGTCAACGCGAGCCCGGCAACGTACGAACAGGTGCACCGGGCGCTGCTGGCGGGTCTGCTCGGCAACATCGGCATGAAGAGCCTGGACGCCGATCCGGGAGCGCGGGATGCGCCGTTCCTGGGTGCGCGCGGGATCAAGTTCCACCTGTGGCCGGGCGCCTCGCGCGCGCGGCGCAACGCGCGCTGGCTGGTGTGCGCGGAACTCGTCGAAACCTCGCGCCTGTTCGCGCGCACGGCGGCGGAGGTCGATCCGCGCTGGATCGAACAGGCGGGGGCGCACCTGCTCAAGAAGAGTCACGGCGACCCGCATTGGGAAAAGCGCGCCGCCCAGGTCACGGTGCTGGAGCGCGGCACCGTCTATGGCCTGCCGGTGTACGTGCAGCGGCGCGTGTCGTACGGACCGATCGATCCCGCGCACGCCCGCGAAATCTTCCTCCGCGAGGCGCTGGTCGCCGGCGAATTCGACACGCGGGCGCCGTTCTTTGCGCACAATCGGCGCCTGGTCGACGAGATCCGCGAACTCGAGCACCGCACCCGCCGACCCGACGTGCTGGTCGACGAGGACCTGATCTTCGCCTTCTACGACCAGCGCGTTCCCGCCGACGTATGCAGCGGAGCCGGCTTCGAGCGCTGGCGCGCCCAGACCGAGCGCGAGAATCCGCGGCTCCTCTTCCTGTCGCGCGACGAGCTGATGCGCCACGAGGCGGCCGGCGCGACCACGGAACTGTTCCCGAAACAGTGGGCCGTCCGCGGGTTGCGGATGGACCTCGCATATCACTTCGAGCCGGGAAGCCCGCGCGACGGCGTGACCCTGCGTGTCCCCCTCTATGCGCTCAACCAGATCGAAGCCGAATCGTTCGAGTGGCTGGTGCCGGGCATGCGCAAGGAGAAGGTGCAGCTGTTGTGCAAGTCGCTGCCGCAGAAGCTGCGTCGCGCCTGCGTGCCCCTGCCCGAATATGCGTCCGGGTTCGTAGCGCGCCACCCGTTCGATCCCTCGGCGGAATCCGCTCCCGAGGCGGCGCCGCCGCCCCCGCTGCGGGGCCTGGTCGACGCGCTGATCGCCGACATCCGCGCGCAGACCGGGACCGTCTGCGCGCCGGGCGACTTCAAACTCGAGACCCTGCCCGCGCACCTGACGATGAATTTCAAGATCGTCGAGGAATCCGGTCGGCAGCTGGCGATGGGGCGCAATCTCGCCGCCCTGCGGGCGGAGTTGGGCGCGCAGGCGCAGGCGAGCTTCCGCAAGCTGGCGGCGGGTGCGACGACCGGTGCGGGGGCTGCGGCGGCCGCCGCAGCGGCAGACCGGCCGGCGGCCGCCGATGCGGGACGGGAGATCACCGATTGGGACTTCGGCGTCCTGCCGGAAATCATGGAGATCGCGCGCGGCGGGCAGACGCTGGTCGGCTATCCGGCGCTCGTCGATCGGCAGACGCATTGCGTGCTCGATGTCTTCGACGATCCGACCGCGGCCCAGGCGGCGCACCGGGAAGGGCTGCGGCGCCTGTTCCGTCTGCAACTGCGTGAACCGTTGCGCGGGCTGGAAAAAGGGCTCGGCGCGCTGGCGACGGTGCAGATGCGCGCCACCACCGTGCCGCCGATGAAGCACCTCGACCCCCTCGCGGAACAACTGGTCACGGCGGCGCTGGACCGACTGGCCTGCGCCGATCCCTTGCCCCAGGACCGCGCGCAGTTCGTCGCGCGCCGCGACGAGGTGCGGGGGCGCCTGGGACTCGTGGTGCAGGAGATCGCGCGGCTGGCCGCGCAGATCGTCGACGAGGCGGTGGCGGTGGCGAAAAAGCTGAACGGCCTGCGCACGCATGCCGCCGCCTGCGCCGACATCGAGCAGCAGATGGCGCGCCTGCTCGGCCGCCGATTTGTGGCAGAGACCCCGGCCGCCCAGTTGGCGCACCTGCCGCGCTATCTGAAGGCGATTGCGATGCGGCTCGACAAGCTGCGCGCCGACCCGGCCCGGGACGCCGCGCGGCTGGCCGAGATCCAGCCCCTGCAGGCGAAGTGGCTGCGCGAAGTCGCCGCCCGCAAGGGGGTTGCCGACCCCGGGCTGGACGAATTCCGGTGGCTGCTCGAGGAATTGCGGGTTTCGCTCTTCGCACAGGAACTGCGCACCCCGGTGCCGGTGAGCGTCAAGCGGCTGGAAAAGGTGTGGACGGCGATGGAGAGCTAGGTATGATCCGGTTCGGCCGGGCGGTGCATACGTCGGGTCGTCTGGCAATGGGGGATACCCCATCGTTTCCGTATCCATGCAGGAGCTTGCAGCAGATCGATGGGCGGGTAGCTCGAGGGGGCGGGGAGCATCATGGATGATGGTGTCCGGAATCCGATGGGAAGCGTTGCCGCCGCGGTCGCGGTGCTTGCGGGCGTCGCATTGCTTGCGGCCTGTGGCGGGGGCGGAGGCGGTGGCAGCAGCAGCTTGAGCTTCCCGGTCAGTGTCAAGGTCACCGGGTTGAGCTCGGGGACGCTGACCCTGCACGACAATGGCAGCGATTCCGTGACCGTCTACGGCAGCACCACCAGCAGTTTCGGGGCCCAGATCGCCGCCGGATCGTTGTACGACGTGACGGTGGCCCAACAGCCTGCGGGCCAGAATTGCGTGGTGCTGGGCGGGGCGGGTGCGGCCAACGGCAATGTCACCGTCAATGTCGTGTGCTCGCCTTCGGGAGTATCGCCGGCGCCGGCGTCGACCCAATGGACCTGGATGGCGGGATCCCAGACGCAGGATCTGATCGGTTCCTACGGAACCGTCGGTGTGCCGGGCGGTTTCCCCGGAGCGCGCTATGGCGCCGCATCCTGGGCGGACGGGGCCGGGAATCTGTGGTTGTTCGGCGGGGACGCCGTGGTCTCCAGCAGCGCGGTCGGGTTTTTCAACGACCTGTGGAAATACGATACGGCGTCGGGAACGTGGACCTGGTGGGGGCCGGCGGCGTCTGCCAACAAGCCCTACCAGCCCGGCGTGAGTGCGGGCTCCTCGTCGTATCCCGGCGCGCGGATTTTTCCGGGCACCTGGTACAACAAGGCGACCGGGCAAGCGTGGCTGTTCGGCGGCTTCGGCTGCGGTAATTCCAGCACGTGCAGCGCCTCCAGCGTCACCGTGCAGAACGATCTGTGGACGTTCACGCCGAATGGCGGATGGACCCTGGTCAGGGGATCAACCGCTCCCTCCTCTTCCTATCCCGGCGCGCGGTTCGGCGCGGCCACCTGGATCGATTCGGCAGGAAACCTGTGGCTCTTTGGGGGGAGCGGCGTCGCGGTGGTGAATGGATCCAGCGGTGATCTGGACGATCTGTGGGAGTACGTCCCGAGCCCCGGGACCGGGACCGGGACCTGGACGGAGAAGACACCCACAGGCGTGACCACCGCCTGTTCATCGTCGACGACTCCTCCGGCTCGGCAGAATGCCGCCTCCTGGATCGATGCGCAGGGCAAGTTCTGGCTGTTCGGCGGCGAGATCGGGTCGGGTACCACGGAAACCTATTACGCGGACCTCTGGAAATACACCCCCGGGTCCAATCAGTGGGCATGCTGGCCCGGGAACCCTCCGGTCGGGGGAGGAAGTACGCCATATACCCCTGCGGCGCGGTATGAGGCGGTGTCCTGGGTGGATCCGAATACCGGAAATCTCTGGCTGTATGGCGGCGAGGGCTACACCGGACCCGGCGCCGGCAGTGGGACGCCCGGGTACCTCAATGATCTTTGGTATTTGGATCCGCAAACGCAGCCTTCCCCGGGGACCGTGCAGCAGTGGACGCAGGTGAGTGCGCTGGACACTCAAGGTGGTTGCACGACGACGCCGGGCAGCAACACGGCGTCACCCTGGTGCCCCGGCGTCTACGGGTCACAGGGCGCGTCGGGCACTTCGAATCTTCCCGGCGCCCGCTATGGCGCTGCCGGCTGGGTCGATGCGAATGGCGACTTCTGGCTCTTCGGCGGCGACGGCTACGGCTCGCCCACCAATACCGTCGGCGATCTGAACGACCTCTGGCGCTACGCGCCGTAGCGGTTGCGAGCTTGCCGGTCGAGCCGGTCCGCCTTCCCGGGGGCGAGAGGCGAACCGGCTCGGTTCGGCTACGGCAGTTGCGGCCGCGTCACCTGATCGAGCCGCTTGTCGGTCAGGGTTTCCAGGAAGGCGACCAGATCGCGTTGCTCCTGCGCCGTGAGGTGCAGGGGCTGGATCAGCGGGTCCTGGTTTTTGTCCGCGCGATCCCCGCCGCGGTTGTAGTGCGCCACCACCTCGGGCAAGGTGGCGTAGGCGCCGTCGTGCATATAGAAGGCGAAGGAGCCGGCGTTGTAGAGCGACGGCGTCTTGAAGCGCTTCGCGTCCGACGGATCCTTGGTCACCGCGCCCCGCCCCTCGTCCTCCTTCAGAGGGCCGACCTGGGGCACGCCGATGTCGTGGTAGTTGTTGTCGGTGAGGGCGGGCGGCACATGGCAGGCCGTGCACAGCGCCTTGCCCTGGAACAGCGCAAAGCCGCGTTTGGCGGCCGGGCTGATGGCATGGGCGTTGCCGGCGACGTAGCGCTGGAACGGTGCCTGGGTGGCGATCAGCGTGCGCTCGAACGAGGCGATCGCCTTGGCGATGTTCTCCGGGGTGGCATCGCTGTGAAAGACCGCGTGGAACTGCTTGCGGTAGCCGGGAATCGCGTTGACCGTGGCGACGTTCTCCTTCATGGTCCCACCCATTTCGCCGGGGGCGGTGAGCGGACCCATGTGGCCGGGCAGCGCGCCGGTCTGCTGCTCGAGCGACGACGCCCGGCCATCCCAGAAGAGCGAGGTGTAGTACGCCGAATTGTCCCAGGACGGCGCCCAGCGGCCCAGTTCGCCGCCCTGCCCGAAGGCGCGCGGCGTGATGCCGGCGCCGCCGGCGAACGGCACGTGGCAGCTCGCGCAGGAGAGCGCGTGGTTCTTCGACAGGCGCGTGTCGAATGCGAGCTGGTGCCCCAGCGCGATCTTTGCGGCCGACTGGGGGTTGTCTGCGGGAATCGGCGCCGGCGGCAGTTTCCACCGGGACAGATCGTCTTGCGCGTGGGCTGCGCCGAGCGCGCCCAGCAGGGCGATGGCGACGGCATGTCGTGCCGGCATTGCGGATCGGGTTCGGCTCATCGAGGTGCTCCTTTCCGGAAAGGGATCCCGGTCCGTTCGGGCCGGAGGGGAATGAAATATTGCAGGGACATCACCGGCGAAACGATATTTCTATCGAGTGATTATTTCAAATTGATTTTTCATATCGTTGGAATGCGATCTCCCTATCCCGGTGTCGGATTCGGTCTTGGCGGGGCGGATACAAGTGATTACGAAATTTCGTACGGGCTACCCTGATTGCGTGTTACGTGGGAAAAAATCCCATCTATACTTCGTTCCGTTGCGTGTTCCGCGAATTCGCTTGGACGCACGCCGAGAGAGGGAATGGAGGGCAGGACCATGGTGGAAGGCAGCGTGATTTCCCGGGCAACCCGGTCGAGCGAAAGGCTGCACGGTTACGACGAATACCGCGACGCGGTGGAGCGGATCGCGACGTCCGTCGCCGAGATCACGCGCCGTGCCGGCCGGTTCGGCGTGCGGGTGGAGGTCGACAGCATTTCGCAGCGGCCGGTCCGGACCTGCCATACGGTCCGCATCCGAAACGGCATGGCGGTTCGCGAGGTGATCCTGTCGAGGGAGGAGTTTTTCGACGAATTCGGGTTGTTCCGGCGCAGCGCCGTGCCGCGCCTCGAAGAAGCGCTGCGAACCCTCGGAAGCCAGTAGTGCGTCCGGCACATCCGATGCCTCGTCGGGTGGGGGCATCCATCCCATTGGTTCCGACGGGCAGGGCGGAATAATTCGCGACGCTCCCCTGGAATGCCACTAGAATCGCCGCTGCGTCGTTCGCCAGCAGCCCTTTCGGCGACATTCCCTTTGCCGGAGAGTACGCTTTGGCCTCAACGCCCCCCGCTGGCATGGCTCCTGCCGGCGATTCCCTGCCCCCGCTGGCGGATCGGTTCGCCACCCCCTGCAATCGCATGGCGGTCTGGCAGTGCCTGTCCACGGTGATCCCCATTGCGGCCATCTGGTTCGCCATCGCCACCATCCCGCTCGATTCGCTGCGCAATGTCCTGGTGGCGGTTGGTCTGGCGGGTCTGCTGACCTTGTTTCTTGTGCGCGTCTTCGTCCTCATGCACGATTGCGGTCATGACAGCCTGTTTCGCAGCCGACTGGGCAACCGCGCGATGGGGTTCGTCTTTGGCGTGCTGGCCGGGATGCCGCAAATGGTCTGGGCGCGGCATCATCAATATCACCATCAGACCAACGGCAACTGGGCGCGCTATCGTGGTCCGCTCAACATTACTACCGTTGCGCAGTACCGCGCGATGAGTCCGGCAGCGCAACGCCGGTATCGGATGCTGCGCAGCATCTGGCTTGCGCCATTGGCGGGGTTCTTCTATCTCATCCTGTCCCCGCGCATCACCTGGCTGCAGGCCACGGTCGCCCTGGCACTTTGCTCGGTATCCCGCTTCGGCAAGGGCGATCTCAGCCTCGCGCAACGCGGGTCCTTTGGCACGCCCCGCTGCCGGTCGATCGGCGACTATCGCCACATGCTCTGGAACAACCTTGCGCTGCTGAGCGTGGCTGCGGGGTTGATCCTGTGCATGGGCTTGGGGAGATTCCTGCCGTTTTACCTGTTGCCCTTGTCGCTGGCCGGGGGCGGCGCGATCGTGCTGTTTTCCATCCAGCACAACTTTGAGGGTTCGAGCGCCTCCGGTGACGAAGGCTGGGACCGGCAGCGCGCCGCCCTGGACGGCACCAGCTTTCTGATTCTGCCGCGCTGGCTGAACTGGTTCACGGCCAATATCGCCTATCACCATGTGCATCACCTGTGCGCGCGTGTGCCCAACTATCGCCTGGCAAGCTGCCATGACCAGCATGCCGCCCAGTTCCGGCAAGTGCGTCGGATCTCGTTGGCGCAGGTGCCGCGACACGCCCGCTGCATCCTGTGGGACCAGGAATCCCGCAGCATCGTTTCGCCGCAGGGAATCGGAGCCGTGCCAAACGCGCCGGCGGCCGGCACCCGGTACGGTTGATCGCCGTGGTCAGCAAGGCATGGGTACGGGCGCGGGGCGCGGTAGTGCCGGGGTTCCCGTTGCCGTGTACGCAGCGTGGGCAGCAATAAAAAAAGAGCCTGGTCAAAAGACCAGGCTCGGAAAAGCACCACGTAAAGGAGGAGACAGGAGAAGCCCGGGCTGGCGCCCGAACAAGTGGTGCCAAGGAGATGAAATCGTTACGCGTTTGCCGTCTTGCGTGCCCTTTCTTTCGTTGCATCGCTGGAGGCAGTCACGGTGTCGATGGTTGCAGACATCGCGGCAGAAATGTTTGACTCTGCCCAATCCACCGTGGCTTGGGCAGCCTGAAAGAACGTGTCGAGCGCGGCGTCCGCATTGGTGAACGCAAGCCGGCAGGCGGCAACCGCGGGCTCCGATCCGACCGGGGCGCTCTCGGAGGCGGAGGCGAACCATGCGCCGACCTGGCGTTGGTGCTCGGCGCGCTGCGCCTGGAAAATCTTCGTCAGTTCGCTGCGTGTGCCGTTGGCGATGGCGTAGGCATCACGCGAGTAGCCCAGCCAGCGTTCGGCGGCCGGTTTCCCGGCGGCGGCGACGGCATCGACGATGTGCCGGGCGTCGCGCGCGCTGCGCAGCGCGTGGACCGTGTCCGTACCCTCCTGCAAAACGGCTCGTGCCGTTGCGGCGTTCAGGTCGGCCCACTTTCCCATGGCATCGACCGTCATCTGCCCGGCGGCGCTGGCCGCGTCGAGATGGATCTTTTGCAGATCCCGC
>JAJYBQ010000229.1 GCA_021778935.1 Pseudomonadota bacterium
GCGCGTCCATCACCGCGATGAAACTCTCGCTTCCCTCCAGCGAAAAGCGCTTCTGTCCGACGTACTTGTTGTGCAGGTAGCGCTCCAGGCCTTCGGCCCCGGTCAACTGCGCCAGAATGCGGCGCTTGGTGTCCGCCGGAAAATCCGGCGTCGACCGGATCGATTCGAGGCGCTGCTGCAGCCAGCGCTTCTGCGCCGGATCGGAGACGTGCATGTACTCCGCACCCAACGTCGCGCAGTACGTACGTCGCAGCGCCGTGACGATCTCCCGCAGGGACATCTGGTCGGCGCCGAAATAGGTATTCGCGGCCGAGAACACCGTGTCCATGTCGGCTTCGGTGAAATCGTAGAACGCGGGTTCCAGTTCCGGCAGCACCGGACGTTCGGCGCGCTTCAATGGATCGAGGTCGGCCCATCGGCTGCCCAGCGACCGGTACGCCGAGACGATCGACTGCACATGGACCTGCTTGCGCGCGACGCTGAGATCGGTCGCTGCGACCACCGGCCGCAGCATGCCGGTCTTGGCGCGCAGCGCGAACGACTCGACGATCGGGGCATGCGCGATATCGTGGGTGGACAGCTTGCCGTCGGCCGCGGGTGCAAGCTGCAACCGGTCGAAATACGCCCGCCACGTTTCGGATGTCGACGCAGGATTGTCGAGGTAGCGCTCGTACAGGTCCTCGACGTACGCCGAATTTCCACCGAAGAGGTAGGAGGTCGATTCAAACTGGCGCATCGACTGGGTCATGGCTCATCGCTCCCCGATCGGCTGCACGTCGCGGCGACCGGAACCGACGTACAACTGCCGCGGGCGGCCGATCTTGTACTCGGGATCGGCAAGCATCTCATTGAGTTGCGCGACCCAGCCCACCGTGCGTGCCAAAGCGAAAACCGCGGTGAAGAGCGGCACCGGCACCCCGATCGCCTGCTGCACGATGCCGGAGTAGAAATCGACATTCGGATACAGCTTTCGGCTCACGAAATAGTCGTCCTCGAGCGCGATTTTCTCCAGCGTCAGCGCCAGCTTGAACAGCGGGGTCTCATGCAGCCCCAACTCATCGAGCACCTCGTAGCAGGTCTCTCGCATCACCCGCGCCCGCGGATCGTAGTTCTTGTAAACCCGATGCCCGAACCCCATCAGCCGGACATTGGAATTCTTGTCCTTCACCTTGCCGATGAACTCGCCGATCTTCGCCACGCCACCCTCACGCTGGATCTCGAACAGCATGTTGAGGGCAGCCTCGTTCGCGCCGCCGTGCGCAGGCCCCCAGAGACAGGCCACGCCTGCCGCGATCGCCGCGTAGGGGTTCGTCCCCGAGGACGCGCACAGGCGCACCGTCGAGGTCGAGGCATTCTGCTCATGATCCGCGTGCAGGATCAGGATGCGATCGAGGGCACGCGCCAGCACGTCGTTGCAGCGGTATTCCTCGCATGGCGTGGCGAACATCATCCGCATGAAATTGGCGGCATACGGCAAGTCGTTGCGCGGGTACATGTAGGGCTGGCCCACCGTGTAATTGTAGGCCATCGCGACCAGCGTCGGCATCTTGGCGATCAGCCGGATCGCCGACACCTCCCGCTGGTGCGGGTCGTGCACGTTCATCGAATCCGGATAGAACGCCGACATTGCCCCCACCAGTCCGGTCAGTACCGCCATCGGGTGGGCGTCGCGGCGGAACCCCCGCAGAAAGAACTGCATCTGCTCGTGCACCATCGTGTGCTGGGTAACCGTGTTCACGAAGTCGTCACGCTGCGCCGGCGTCGGAAGGTCACCGTAGAGGATCAGATGGCAGACCTCCAGGAAGTCGCACTGCGTGGCCAACTGGTCGATCGGATAGCCGCGATAGAGCAGCTCCCCTTTATCGCCGTCGATATATGTGATGCTCGAATTGCACGACGCGGTAGCAAGGAAGGCCGGGTCGTACGTGAATTTCCCGGTGCGCGCATACAGCGCGCGGATATCGATGACATCCGGTCCCATGGTGCCGGGGTAGATCGGCAGATCGACCGGCGGCGTCCCATCGGAAAACGTCAGGGTGGCTTTGTGTTCGGATGGGGTCAGTGCCATAAGAATGTCCTCAAGTCACACCGAACGAAGCAAAGCGAGCAGTTCGTTCCCGGCCTCGGTATCGAGCGCGCCACGCGGCGCCGCCCTACCCAACGCGAGATCGAGCAGTTCACCGTCCGGCAATTGCAGAAGCTGCTCCATCGCGCCCTGCAGGCGCGCATCGAGTTTCGTCCCATGGCGATCGAAGAACCGCGCCAGCAGGACGTCGTTTTCCAGCATGCCGCGGCGGGCGCGCCAGCGCAAGCGGCGCATCGCGGCGACATTTCCGCCCCCCCCACTCCCGCCCTCTTCCTCCGCGAGGGAGAGGGCGTGGGGCATCAAACTTCTCTCCGCAACATCATTTCCTTGATCCTTCCGATCGCCCGGGTTGGGTTGAGGCCCTTCGGACAAACGTCGACGCAATTCATGATGGTATGGCAGCGGAACAAACGGTACGGGTCCATGAGGTTGTCGAGCCGCTCGCTGGTCGCCTCATCGCGGCTGTCGGCCAGGAACCGGTAGGCCTGCAGCAGCCCGGCCGGCCCGACGAACTTGTCCGGATTCCACCAGAAACTCGGGCACGAGGTAGAGCAGCACGCGCACAGGATGCATTCGTAGAGGCCGTCGAGTTCATCGCGCTGCTCCGGCGTCTGCAAGCGCTCCTTCTCAGGCGGTGGCGAATGGTTGACCAGCACCGGATCGACCGAGTGGTACTGATTGAAGAAGTCCGTCATGTCGACGATGAGGTCGCGCACCACCGGCAACCCCGGCAACGGCCGCAGTTCGATCGGCTGCGCCAGGTCGCGCAGGTTGGTGATGCAAGCCAGGCCATTGCGGCCGTTGATGTTCATCGCGTCCGACCCGCAGACCCCCTCGCGGCACGAGCGGCGGAACGACAGGCTGTCGTCGACTTCCGCCTTGATACGCATCAGGGCGTCGAGCAGCATCTTGTCGGGTTCCTGCAGTGTCACAGCCAGATCCTGCATGCGCGGCTGGGCATCACGCTCGGGATCGAATCGGTAGATGCGAAAGTGCGCGACCCGGGCCTGGGATCGAGTTTGCGCGCCGGGCGCCTCACCACCTGCGGCAGACCCGGAGTCGGATTTCGATGCATCCATATGCTGCGCTTCCCTCAAAACGTCCGTACCTTCGGCTCGAACGGCGCCACCGAAATCGGCGTCCGGTGCACCGGCTTGTACTGCAACGACCGGGTCTGCGCAGTCCAGAGACTGTGCTTCATCCAGTTCGCATCGTCGCGCAGCGGGAAGTCCGCCCGCGCGTGCGCGCCACGGCTCTCGGTCCGCGCCGCGGCGGCCTCGATCGTCGCCCGGGCCACGGCGACGAGATTGGCCAGTTCGATCGCCTCGACGCGCGCCGTATTGAACACCCGCGACTTGTCGGTGATCGCGACGTGTTCGGCCCGCAGCGCGATCTCGCGCACTTTGCGCACCCCCTCGTCGAGCAGTGCCGCCGTACGGAACACGCCGCAATGCGCCTGGAGTGTGCGACGCAGATCGGTCGCGACCTCCTGCGTACGCTCCCCGGATGCCCGCGCATCGAGATCCGCCAGGCGCGCGCGCGTCGCCTCTCCGGCGTCGGCCGGCAACGGGCGATGCCGTTGGTCATCGGCAAGCGCAGCGACGATGTGATTGCCCGCGGC
>JAJYBQ010000022.1 GCA_021778935.1 Pseudomonadota bacterium
GACGCGCATCTCGCCGCCCTGCGCGAGGCGGCATCCGGCCTGCAGCGCACGCCGCGGCGCGCGCGCCCCGGCGCCAATGTCACGCAGATGCACTATGCGCGCCACGGCGTCGTCACGCCCGAGATGGAATTCATCGCCCTGCGCGAAAACGGCAAACGCGAGTGGATGCGCGAATACCTTTCGGACCCGGAGCGCGAGCAGCGCCTGCGCGGCAACCCGATGGGCGCCACGCTGCCGGAGATCATCACCCCCGAGTTCGTGCGCGACGAGGTCGCGCGCGGCCGCGCGATCATTCCCGCGAACATCAATCATCCCGAGCTGGAGCCGGTGATCATCGGGCGCAACTTCCGCGTCAAGATCAACGCCAACATCGGCAACTCGGCGGTGCGCTCGAGCATCGACGAGGAGGTCGAGAAACTCGTGTGGGCGATCCGCTGGGGCGCGGACACGGTGATGGACCTCTCCACCGGTCGCGACATCCACACCACGCGCGACTGGATCCTGCGCAATTCCCCGGTGCCGATCGGCACCGTGCCGATCTACCAGGCGCTGGAGAAGGTGGGCGGCGTGGCCGAGGAGCTCACCTGGGCGATCTTCCGCGATACCCTGATCGAGCAGGCGGAGCAGGGTGTCGACTACTTCACCATCCACGCCGGCGTGCGCCTGGCGTATGTGCCGCTCACCGCCAGGCGGCGCACCGGCATCGTCTCGCGCGGCGGCTCGATCATGGCCAAGTGGTGTCTGGCCCATCACCGCGAGAATTTCCTCTACGAGCACTTCGAGGAAATCTGCGAGATCATGAAGGCGTACGACGTGAGCTTCTCGCTGGGCGACGGCCTGCGTCCCGGCTCCGGCGCCGACGCCAACGACGAGGCGCAGTTCGCCGAACTGCGTACCCTGGGCGAGTTGACGCAACTTGCCTGGAAGCACGACGTGCAGACCATGATCGAAGGACCCGGCCACGTGCCCATGCACATGATCCAGGCCAACATGGACGAGCAGTTGAAGCACTGCCACGAAGCGCCGTTCTACACCTTGGGGCCGCTCACCATCGACATTTCCCCCGGCTACGACCACATCGCCAGCGCGATCGGTGCGGCGATGATCGGCTGGATGGGCACCGCGATGCTGTGCTACGTCACGCCGAAGGAACATCTCGGCCTGCCCGACCGCGAGGATGTGCGCCAGGGCATCGTCGCCTACCGCATCGCCGCGCATGCGGCGGATGTCGCCAAGGGGCATCCCGGCGCGCGCGCCCGCGACGAGGCGCTCTCCAAAGCCCGGTTCGAGTTCCGTTGGACCGACCAGTTCAACCTGAGCCTCGACCCCGAGGTGGCGCGGGAGTTTCACGACGAGACCTTGCCCAAGGAGTCGTCGAAGGTCGCGCATTTCTGTTCGATGTGCGGCCCAAAGTTCTGTTCGATGGAGATCTCGCAACAGATCCGGGAGGCGGCGCAGGGCGGCGAGTCGCGGATCGCCGCGGCGATTCCGGTTTCCTCGCCGCGATCGCCGGCGGCCGGAGCCGCAGGGCAGGGGTGACCGGGTGCGCGCAGGAATCGCCGGTGCCGGCCTGCTGGGCCGCCTGCTCGCCTGGGCGCTCGCCGAACCCGGCAACGAGGTCGAGGTCTTCGACCCCGCACCGGGTCCGGATGCGCGTTTCGACAGCCGCAGTGCCGCCGCGTTTACGGCCGCGGGCATGCTCAGTCCGCTGGCGGAGCTCGATGCATCCGAACCGGAAATCGCGGCGCTGGGGTTGCGTTCGCTCGATCTGTGGCAGGAGATCTGCGCGCGCTTGCCGGAGCGGCCGTTTTTTGCGCGCAAGGGCAGCCTGCTCGTCGCTCACCGCGCCGATCTGGGCGCGGCGCAGCGGATCCTGGCGCGCCTCGATCACGGCCGGGCGGCGATGCCGGCGGCCGCGTTGTCCGCACCGGTTGCCCTCGATCGCGACGGCTTGCGCGCGCTCGAACCCGCCCTGCACGTCGAGGGCCACGCCTGGCATCTGCCCGGGGAAGGGCAGATCGACCCGGTGCAGGCCCTGCATGCGCTGCATGCCGCTTCGCCCAGGGTGTGCTGGCACTGGGGTCGGCGGGTCGACGGCGTCGAACCGGGACGGATGCGCCTGGAGGACGGAACGGAGCGCCGGTTCGATTGCGTGTTCGACGTCCGCGGCGTCGGCGCGCGGCCGGATCTGCCGGTGCGTGGCGTGCGCGGCGAGGTGGTCTGGCTCCATGTGCCGGGCCACGACCTCACGCGGCCGGTGCGCCTGCTGCATCCGCGGCATCGTGTCTACCTCGTGCCGCGTCCCGGCGATTTCATCGTCGTCGGGGCCAGCGAGATCGAAAGCGAAGACCGTTCCCCGGTGTCGCTGCGCACCGCGGTCGAGTTGATGGCGGCGGCCCACAGCATTCTGCCGGCCCTGGCGGAAGCGCGCATCGCCTGCCTGGACGTGAACCTGCGCCCGGCGCTGCCCGACAATCGGCCCCGCGTCGACCGGCAGGACGGCCTGGTGCGGATCAACGGCCTCTATCGCCATGGCTGGCTGCTGGCGCCGGCCCTGGTGGAGCAGGCCGGCGTTTCGCTCCTCCGGGCGGGACGCGAAGCATGAACCCGATCCGCATCGAACTCGACGGCACCCCCTGCGAACTCCCCGCGGGCACCACGCTCGCGGATTTCGTGCGTGCGCGCGGCCACGCCGACGCCGCCGTGGCAACCGCCGTCAACGGCGAATTCGTCCCGCGCGACCGGCGCGCCGAAACGCCCCTGCGCGACGGCGACGCCGTGGCGATGTTCCGGCAGATCGTAGGAGGCTAGCCCGGCAGAAGATTCCCCTCTCCCGCACGCGAGAGAGGGAGAAACCGCTCCACCGGAATAGGGATATGTCCAACACCACGAATCGCAATCAGGACGCCTGGCATGTCCAGGACGTCTCCCTGACCAGCCGCCTGCTGCTCGGCACGGCCGGCTATCCCTCGCCCGCCGTGCTGCGCGAGGCGATCGCCGCATCCGGCACCCGGATCGTCACGGTCGGCCTGCGGCGCACCCTGGGTGCCGCCGGGGACAACGGCTTCATCGCCATGATCCAGGAGGCGGTGCGGGAACGGGGAGCCCGATTGCTTCCCAACACCGCCGGCTGCCGCACCGCGCGCGAAGCGGTGCAGCTTGCGCGCATGGCGCGCGAACTCTACGGTACGAACTGGGTGAAGCTCGAAGTCATCGGCGACGAATACACCCTGCAGCCCGACCCGTTCGAGCTCGTCGATGCCGCCACGCAGCTTGCGCGCGACGGCTTCACCGTGTTTCCGTACTGCACCGACGATCTCGTCACCTGCCGCCGCCTGCTCGACGCCGGCTGCCCGCTGCTGATGCCGTGGGCGGCGCCCATCGGTTCCGGGCAAGGCCTGCTCGATCCGTTCGCGTTGCGCACGCTGCGCGAACGGCTGCCCGACGTCGTGCTCATCATCGACGCCGGCATCGGCGCACCCTCCCATGCCCTGCAGGCGCTGGAGATGGGGTTCGACGCGGTGCTGCTCAATTCCGCGGTGTCGCAGGCGCGCGACCCGGTGATGATGGCGCACGCCTTCCGTCTGGCGGTGGAGGGCGGGCGCGCAGCGTGGCAGGCCGGCGTCATGGCGCGGCAGGATTTCGCCGTGGCGACCACGCCGGTGACCGGCCGCCCGTTCGTGCTCTGATAATGGCGGTCGCAATCGTGAGGCCGGGCCTCGATGTCAGGCCTCTTCGGGGGCCAGCAGCTTCATGCTGAGCGCATGGATCGCGCCGGTCATCACCTCCGGCAGGCGGTCATACACCAGGCGGTGCCGCTGCACCCGGTTCAATCCCGCAAACCGCGGGCTCACCAGGACGAGCGTGTAGTGTCCGCCCGAGGCGCCGTGGCCCGCGTGCGCGGCGCTCTGGTCGACGATGTCCAGGTGCTCGGGCGCCAGATCCTGGAGCCGGGATTTCATCAGTGCGAGAAGGTCGGTGGATTCAGACATCGGGTTCGGCATCGAGGTAGCGCGACATGTACACGCCCGTCGCCAGGGAAAACGCCAGGGTCGCACCCATCAGACCGAAGGTCTTGAAGTTCACCCAGGCATCGGTGCTCCAGGAGTAGGCGGCAAACAGGTTTGCGCCGCCCAGGAACAGGAAAAACGACGCCCACGCGACGAGCAGGCGGTTCCAGACGAATTGCGGTAGTTCCAGTTCGCCGGTGAGCAGGGTACTCAGCAGATTGCGGCGCCAGATCCACTGTCCGCCGACGAGGACCGCCGCGAAGATCCAGTACAGGATCGTGGGCTTCCATTTGATGAACCACTCGTTGTGGAACCACACCGTCAAGCCGCCGAACACGACGACCAGCACCGCGCTCAGCCATACCGTCGCCTTCACCGGGATGCGGCGGTAGATCATCCAGCCCACCTGGCCGGCGGTCGCGGCGATCGAGCTCAGCGTGGCGATGATCACGGCGGCCAGCTCGAGCCGTTGCGTTGCGACGCCATCGAGCGCGCCCAAGCCGGCCGAGACCAGCGCGACGCTGGCATCCGGAAACCCCTTGGCGACGCGAAACACGCCAAAGAACACCAGTACGGGGAACAGATCGATAAGAAGTTTCACGGGCGGGCTCCGTCGGATCGCAACTGCATCAGCTTCACGCTCACGCATCCACCGCAACGCGAGCCATTGTAGTACGACCTTTGCCGGCGGTCGTCGCCTCGGCGTGCACCGGCCGCGGACGACCTCGGCCGGTCATGGTGCCTCGTCCTGTTGGTGGTTCGAATCGACTGCCGGGGCGCCCGAGCGGGATCCGTCGGCCACGAATTCGAAATGCCGGTCGGTGTGGACGTCCGGCTCGCCGGGGTCGAAGGTTCGCTCGAAAAACGACACCGTGCCGTCGCGGCGCACCGTGAGAATCGTCGTCGCGCGCGTGCCATAGCCGTTGGCGCGGACCTGGATGGCCGAAAGCGCCCGCTCCCAGTCGAGCGGAACTCCGGTGTCCGGCAGCTCCGCGTCGCGCGCAAGGCGGCGGTCGCCCATGATCCGGAGCAGCGCAGCAGGCTCGACCGCGGAGGCGACCTGACACGCGAATCCGGCGATGCCGCGGGTGAGTTTCGGCCAGGGCGTATCGAGGGCGGCGTTCGACATGCCGTAGATTCCCGGGAGCAGCGCGCGGATCGCGTCCGTCGGCACGTCGGGATCGATTCCGTCGCGCCCGCGCCGGGCCGGTCCGGTGTCGGACGTACCGTCGGGATGGCGGTTGCTCCAGTAGAGCACCTCCGCCTCGCGCGACGCAGCCGGGATCGGCAGCGGGTCGGCGACCAACAGGTTGTAGCCGTTGAAGCCCATGGAGTTGCGGGCATGCTCGCGCAACCACCGGTCGGCCGGTTGGCGCGACTGCAGGGCCGCAAGCGGGATCCGGCCGCGCGTCGGCGTGGGCGCGAGATGGTCGGCTTCGCTGCCGCGCACGTTGGTGAGGATCGCCACACGGCCGTGCCGGTTGACGCCCAGCCAGGTTCCGCCGCCTTCCTCATCGCGTCCGGCGAGGATCGACACGCTCTGCCCCCACCATGCCGCGGGGCGGGTGCGGCGGGCATAGAACTCGTCGCGGTTCGCCGCCACCACCAGCGGGTAGTCCGGATGCGATTGCCATGCGAAGAGGATCAGGCACATGACATGCGGTTCCTCATGCGGTGGGGTCGAAGATCGGGTAGGGCAAGGGTCGCAGTTCGACCGGCGGCGCGTCCGGAGCGCCGAGGCGCAGAACGCCGGCCTCGGTGGCTTGCGTCGGGCATTCGATCAGTGCATCCCATCCTCCGGGCGCGTCCGGCTCGGCAACCGATGCCGCCTGGACGAGGTAGCCGACCGGCTCGGCCTTGTCACCATGGAATACGTCCAGGGTCGGGCCGATCGCGGGCGCATGGACGAGCGCCAACCGGCGCCGCAGCTTGCCGAGAAACTGGCTGCGTGCGACGACCTCCTGGCCGGGGTAACAGCCTTTGCGGAAACTCACCCCGCCCAGCACTTCGAGGTTGACCGCCTGCGGAACGAAACGCTCCCGGGTAACCGCAAAGACATCCGGCACCGCCGCGTCGATCTGCGACCAGTGCCACAGGCCGGCGCCGGTCTGGACGAGCCGGCGGCCGATGGCGTCCATCGCTGCGGCCGGCTGGTCGGCCGGCTCCACGACGAGAAACCGTTCCGCGCACCGGGCTCCGCCCGGCAGGCGGGCGATGCGCGCTCCGGCGCACCCGGAAATCGGCCCGCATTGCCAGGGCGCCGCCGGGGCCGCCAGGCCTTCCTCGGCCAGCGCGGCCGCGGCGCCAGGGCCCAGCACGAAGCGCGTGCGCCATCGTTCGCCGGCATCCTGCACCGTCGCCTTCGCACGCAGGACAAACATGCCGAGCCGGCGCGCAAAGCCCGCAGCGACCTCCGCCGGCATCAGTAGCGCCAGCCCCGTATCGGTCCGCCACGCCTGATAGATCGCCAGCAGGCGTCCCTTGGCAGTGCAATACCCGCCGAGCTGCCAGCTCGTTCCGGTCATTGCAGCGATATCGGTCGTGCTCTGTCCGTGAAAGAAGGTCAGCGCATCCGCGCCGTCGATCTCGACGACGCGCCAATCGTCCAGGATGCCCCAGACCGGACCGGCGCGCCGCGCGGCGTGATCGGAAGCGGAAACGTCCCACCGATTGGCAGGGACGGAATCGGAAAGCGAGGAGGCGGTCGTCATGAGCGGATTATAGGAACGTCCCGCGCCGGGAGTGCCGGCGGGATCGGGGGTTTTTTGGGGGACAATGCGGCTCCGGGAGGTTCCCCGACGGATTCCGGTTTCCTGCATGCTTGGTCGTTCGCTTCGATTTTCCCTTGCCGCCGTGCTCGTCCTTGCGGTGTCGCTCGGCGCGGCAGCAGCGTGGTATGAAATTCGCCGACCGCTCGGCATCCCGGCGGCCTCGGTCGATCTGCGGGTGACGGCGGGATCGACCGCGCGTGCGATTGCCCGGGCGTTGCAAGCCGATGGGGTCGATGTCAACGAGACGGCATTCGTCGCGGCGGCCCGCGTGTGGGGCGTCACCCGCCACCTGCGCGCAGGCCGATACCGCATCATCCAGGGCGCGACCTTGCGCTCGGTGCTCGACCAGTTGCGGCGCGGCGCCGTCGAACCCGAGCGCGTGACCGTCGTCGAGGGCAGCACGTTCGCCCAGATGCGCGCCCAGCTCGCCGCCTGTGCCGATCTGCGCCACGATACGTCGGGGTGGCCCGAAGGCAGGATTCTCGCCGCGATCGGTGCCTCGCAGTCGCGGGCGGAGGGACTCTTTGCGCCCGACACCTATTCGTACGTTCCGGGCAGCAGCGATCTCGACGTGTTCCGGCAGGCCTATGTCGAACAGCAGCGGCGCCTCGCCCAGGTGTGGTCGGCCCGCGCCGCCGACCTTCCCTACGCCAACCCCTATGAGGCGCTGGTAATGGCTTCGCTGGTGGAAAAGGAGACCGGGCGCGGCGACGAGCGGCCCCTCGTTGCTGCCGTGTTCGTCAATCGCGAGCGGCGGAGCATGCCCCTGCAGACCGATCCGTCGGTGATCTATGGGCTGGGCACCGGGTTCGACGGCCATCTGCACCAGCGCGATCTGCGCGCCGATACGCCCTACAACACCTATCTCCACGTCGGCCTGCCGCCGACCCCGATCGCGCTGCCGGGCCTCGCGGCGATCCGCGCGGCCCTGCATCCGGCGGCGTCGAATGCGCTCTATTTCGTGGCGCGGGGCGATGGCAGTTCGCAGTTTTCGCGGACGCTGGCCGAGCACAACCACGCGATCCACCGCTTTTTGCATCGGAGATCGACGGACGCGCCCGGGGAGCAGCGGTGAGCGTGCGCGGAAAGTTTCTGACCTTCGAGGGGGTTGACGGCGCCGGCAAGACCACCCAATGCGATGCGCTGGCACAGGCCCTGGCCGCGCGGGGGGTGGCCTTCGTGCGCACCCGCGAGCCGGGCGGAACCCCGCTGGGCGAGGAGTTGCGCGGATTGCTGCTGCACCGCGCGATGGAACCGATCACCGAAGCGCTGCTCATGTTTGCCGCGCGGCGAGAGCACATCGCCGCCGTGATCGAGCCGGCGCTGGCGCAGGGCCGGTGGGTCCTGTGCGACCGCTTCACCGATGCGAGCTATGCCTATCAGGGCGGTGGCCGCGGCATCGACACCGCGCGTCTCGATACCCTGGCGCAATGGGTGCAGGGCGAACTGCAGCCCGACCTCACGGTTCTCGCCGACGTTGCGCCGGAGATTGCCCAGGCGCGGCGCGCGCGGGTGCGCGAGGCCGACCGGTTCGAGGCCGAGGCGCTGGAATTCTTTCTGCGGGTCCGGGCCGCCTACCGGACGCGCGCGCAGGCCCAGCCGCAGCGGTTCTTCGTCATCGACGGTGCGCGATCGCCGCACGAGGTGACGGCCGGGATCCTGCAGCGGTTGGAACCCTGGCTGGAGGCCCGGCGATGACGGCCGATTCCGCTCTCCCGCCTTGGCTGCACGCCGCGCACACCACCCTGGCCGTACTGCGCGCGCGCGGCGCCCATGCCGCGCTCCTTCATGGCCCGGCGGGCATCGGCAAATGGGCGCTTGCCATGGCGTTCGCGCGCGACGCCCTCTGCGAAGCCCCGGACGCCCACGCACGGGCCTGCGGCGCCTGCCCGTCCTGCCGCCTCGGAGCGGCCGGCAATCATCCTGATCTCCGGGTGGTCGTTCCCGATGCGCTGGCGTTCCGCCGCCCGGTTCCCGCCGAGGCGCCGGACGAGGACGGGGCCGCGCGGGACCGCGGCGATGGCGAGGGCAACGGTGCCGAGGCCGAACGCGGTGCGGCGGCGAAGGCCAGCCGGGAGATCAAGATCGAGGCGGTGCGCAATCTGGCGGCGTTCACGGGCGTGACCACCCATCGGGGCGGCTTACGGGTGGTCGTCCTGGGCCCGGCCGAAGCGCTCAATGCCGCGGCGGCCAATGCGCTGCTCAAGGGGCTGGAAGAACCGCCGCCGCAGAGCTTGTTTCTGCTCGTATCCGACCACCTCGACTGGTGCCTGCCGACGATCGTGTCGCGCTGCACCCTGGTGCGGGTCGCGGTCCCGCCTCGGCAGGCCGCGCTCAATTGGCTGCTGGCACAGGGCATCCCGGACGCCGGACAGCGGCTCACCGAAGCGGGCGGGGCGCCGCTGGCGGCGGTACGCGAGGACGGCGATGGCCTCGACGTCGCCGTGGCGGAGACGCTGCGCGGCTTGTTGCGGCTCGGCCCGAGACTCCATGCGGCGCAGATCGCCGCCCAGGTGCCCCGGACGATCCCGGTGACGCCGTCGATCGCATTGTTTCAGCGCTGGACATGGGACTTTTTGTCGGTTTGCCTGGGCGGCCACCTCCGCTATCATCCGCAAGAGGCGGCCAGTTTCGCAGCCTTGGCGCGTGCGTGGACGCCGGACGCCGCGGTATCCTGGCTGGACCGGCTGCGCGACGCGCGCGCGACGGCGGACCATCCGCTCAACGCGCGCGCCGTAGTGGAAGGGCTCCTCCTGGCGTACCGGAATTCCATGGCGGAAGGCAGGGCAGACGCGTGAGTGATGCGGCGGAAGTACGCAACACCGATCCGGGCGCCGGCGCCCCGGTGGGGGCGTTTGCGGACGGGGCGGCAACAACCCGCCCGGCGGTGCTGTCGCTGGCCATCAAGGAAAAGGCGGCGCTTTACGCCGCGTACATGCCGTTCCTGAAGAACGGCGGCATCTTCGTGCCGACCAATCGCCCGTACAATCTCGGCGACGAGGTCTACCTCATTCTCACCATTCTCGACGATCCCGTGCGCGTGCCGGTGGCCGGGAAGGTGGTCTGGATCAGCCCGAGCGGAGGCGGGGCGACCCGCACGCCGGGGATCGGCGTCCATTTTCCGGGTGACGAATCCGGCCTCGCGGCCCGCAAACGAATCGAGGACGCGCTGGGCGCCGCTCTGCGCTCGCAGCGTCCCACCCACACGATTTGATCGATTCCCACTGTCATTTCTGCTTTCCCGAGTTGCTGGCGGAGCGCGAGGCGGTGCTGGCGCGCATGCGCGCGGCCGGCGTGCGCATGGCGCTCAACGTCTGCACGACCCTGCGTGAGGCGCCCCAGGTGGTGGAATTCGCGCAGCAGCACAACGGGATCCATGCCTCGGTCGGCGTGCATCCCGACTACAACGAGGAGGCGGAGCCGGACGTTGCGACCCTGGTCGCCGCCGCGGCGCCGGACAAGGTCGTCGCGATCGGCGAAACCGGCCTCGACTACTATCGCCTGCACGAACCCCTGGACTGGCAGCGCGAGCGGTTCCGGGTCCACATCCGCGCCGCCCGGGAAACCGGCAAGCCGCTCATCGTCCACACCCGCGCCGCGTCGGCCGATACGCTGCGGATTCTGCGCGAGGAGCGCGCCGACGAGGTCGGGGGCGTGATGCACTGCTTCACCGAGAGCGCCGAGGTCGCCCGCGCGGCATTGGATCTCGGCTTCTTCATCTCCTTTTCGGGGATCCTCACCTTCAAGTCGGCCCACGAACTGCGCGCAGTGGCGGCGATGATCCCCGACGATCGCCTGCTCATCGAGACCGATGCGCCGTACCTGGCGCCGGTGCCGCATCGGGGAAAAACCAACGAACCGGCGTGGGTTTGCGCGGTCGCGGAAGCCCTGGCCACCGTGCGCGGGCAGTCGCCAGCCCGGATCGAGATGCTGACCGATCAAAACTTCATTAGATTATTCAATATATTACAATAAACTATTGAAGTTTATTATTAAAGAAAGTACGTGAACTGGGAATGCATCCGTCGTCTCCTCCCGACCTGACTCTCTGGCGCGCGGCCATGCGCTCCGAACTCGTCGCCCGGCGCCAGGCGATGTCCGCCGCCGCGCGCCAGGATGCCAGCCTGCGCATCAGCCTCGCGCTGCTGCGCGCCCTGCCCCGGCAAGCCGGGATGGTCGTCGGGTTCTGCTGGCCGCACCAGGGGGAATTCGATCCGCGCCCGGTTCTCGACAGCCTGCGCACGCAGGGGCTCCGCAACGCGTTGCCGGTGATCCGGCGCGAGGCCGAGCCGATGCGCTTCCGGCACTGGGAGCCCGGCGTTGCGATGGAGGAGGGGCCGTTCGGGATCGCAATGCCGAACGGTACCGGGGAGGTCGACCCGGACCTGCTCCTCATCCCGCTCGTCGGCTTCGGCGATGGCGGAGACCGGTTGGGATACGGCGGCGGCTACTTCGATCGCACGCTGGCGGCGCGAACGCCGCAGCCGCTGGCGATCGGCGTGGGGTTCGAGTTCGCGCACATGGCGACGACGTTCCCGCGCGGCCACGACATCCCGATGGATGCGGTGGTCACCGAGGAAGCGGTTCGCTGGCGGGAAAGCGGCCGCCTCCACACCGTCACGCCGGCGCAGTTGCGCGCGCACCTCACCGAGCTTGCCGAAACGCGGCGCGCGGAGGTCCGCGCCAACGTCACGACGATCCTGCGCAGTTGGGAGTAGCCGGCCGGTCGGCGCACGGGCCGCCGCAACGGATCTGCATCGCGAGTTCGGCCTGCAGGCTGTCGCGGTCGCGGCCGATGGTGACCACGGCCTGCACGCGGCCATCCTGCAGGTAGCGGGCGAGGTAACTGCCGCGGGCGGGATCGCCGTCTTCCTCGATGGCATCCCAGCGTGCGGCATGACCCACGTACGCAAGGGTCACATCGCCGTGCCGGCTCCAGAAAAACGGAACGGCGGTGAATGCCTCGGCAAACCCCAGCATGTTGCGCGCGGCGGTCCTGCCCTGCGCTTGCGCCAACGCCCAATGCTCGATGCGCAGGCGCACGCCGCTGCGTGCATCGGGCCAGTTCGCCACATCGCCCGCCGCCCAGACGCCCGCGGCGGCGGCGAGCTGGGCATCGACCACGATGCCATTGTCCACCTGCAACCCGGCTTGCGCGGCGAGCGCGGTGTCGGGGCGCACGCCCACGCCCATGATCACCAGATCCGCGGGCAGTACCGCGCCGCTGTCGAGGGTTACCCCGTGCCCGTCGATCGCGACGGGTTTGTGGCCGAGGTGGAACACGCTGCCCAGGGCTTCGTGCACGCCGCGAAGATATTCGGCCAGGGGCAACCCGAACACCCGCTCCAGCGGGTGCTGTTCGGGCGCAACCACGGCGACCTCGATGCCGTGCGCCCGCAACGACGCGGCGGCCTCGAGCCCGATGAAGCTTGCGCCCAGCACCACGGCGCGCTGCGCGCCCCGTGCAATCGCGGCCAGGATCGCGTCGGCATCGGCGCGGGTGCGCAGGAGGTGGACGTGCGGCAGATCGGCGCCGGCGATCGCGAGCCGGATCGGCTGCGCCCCGGTGGCCAGCAGCAGCGCGTCATATTCCAACTCCCGGCCATCGGCGCACCGCGCACGGCGGTTCCGGCAATCCAGCGAAAGCACCCGTGCGTCGACGAGCGCGACGTCGTGCTCGCGCCAGTACTCGGCGCCGCGCAGCGGCAGCCAGTCCGCCGGCGCCGTGCCGGCCAGATAGTCCTTGGACAGGTTGGGGCGGTCGATCGGCGTTTCGGCTTCGCCGGCGATCAGGGTGATGGGCCCGTCGTAGCCGCATGCGCGGAGTTCGCTGGCGGCCGCCTCGCCGGCAGCGCCGGCGCCGACGATCAGTACCGCCCGCGGCGTGTGCAGCGGTCGACCGCGAGGCGGTGCCCGTCGCTCGCTGCCCACCCGCGCGATGCCGTCGCGGACCTCCACCTGCCAGCAGCGCAGCGGGCTCAGACCGGGCGGGCCGAGTACCGCGCCGTTGCGCAGCGAAAAGCAGGCGTGATGCCAGGGGCAGCGGATGGTGTCCCCGACCACCAGTCCCTCCGCCAGCGGACCGCCGTAATGGGTACAGGCGGCGGAAACGGCATCGATGTCGGTCCCGCAGCGCACCAGCAGTACGGCTTCGCCATCGACGTGGCCCAGCAATGGCCGGCCTTCCTGCAGGGCGTCCAGCGCCACGCCGGCGCGCAGATCCGGGCCGTTGAGCGGAGCAGGTTGACTCATTGCATCACCTCCGGATTTCGACGGTCGAAGTTGCCGAAGGTCTCCCCGACCAGGGCGCGGCAGGCGTCGCATCCGGACCGCGGACTCCGCCCCGGCGGCCGGGTGTCCGGACGCGTTGCGGCACGATGCTCGCCGGCACATGGGCGACGATAGCACCGGAGCGGCGTGTCGGCATTTCTCCGGCGCGTCGCGGGTGCCTCTTCATGACGGATTCATCCTGATCCGGGATGCTGAACGCTGCGGGCCGCGTTACGGCGACGCCTGCGCCTTTTGCCAATCCATCGAGGAAACCATGAGACACCTCCACGCGGGAACCGACCGCGGCCGGCGATGGTCGGCGCGCGGCTTGTTTGCCATGACCGCGGTCGCACTGCTGGCGCTGCCGCCGGCGGCGGTCGCCGATGACGCGGCCGCGCCGCTTCCTCTTGCCACCTCCGCATCCTTCGGCATTGCCCTGACCGCCGGACTCTCCGGCGTCGGCGTCGATCTCGCCCTCCCGATCAACCCGAGCTTCGGCTTGCGTGCCACCGTGTCGGGCCTGAGTCTGAGTCACAACGGCACCTACGGCACCAGCGATACCTGGAACGGGAACCTGAAGCTCGCCCAGTACGGCGTGCTCGGCGACTACTACCCGTTTGCCGGCAGCTTTCGTCTGTCCGCGGGCGTCATCTACGACGCCAACCAGCTGGATGTCAACGGCGCGGCCAACGGTACCTACACGTTCGGCGGCCAGACCTACAGCGCCGGCCAGATCGGCACGGCCTCCGGCACGGTGACCTGGAACCGGTTCGCCCCCTATCTCGGCCTCGGCGCCGGCAATCTCGCCGGTAGTCCGGGATTCCACACCGGATTCGACCTGGGCGTTCTGTACGCCGGGCGGCCGACGGTCACGCTGAATGCGGGCTGTAGCGCCGGCGCGGTGGCGTGCAACCAATCGACCCTGAATCAGAACGTGGCCGCCGAACAGGCCAGCCTGCAGAACGACGCCAACAAGTACCGCTTCTGGCCGGTGGCGCGGGTCGAGATCGGGTACGCGTTTTGATCGGATCGCGAGGGGCGGTCAGATTCCGGGAGTTGCATGGCGCGCGGGCTCACTGCTCAGGCTGCCGGAGAACGTCCTGCAGGATGGTCGCCGCGATCTCCTCGATCGACTTGCTCGTCGACGACATCCAGCGCACGCCGGTGATGCGCATCAGGCGCTCCGCCTGGGCAACTTCGTAGCGACAGTTGTCCACCGACGCATAGTGGCTGTTCGGCCGTCGTTCGGTGCGGATTTCCGCCAGGCGCTCCGGGCTGATCGAAAGCCCGAACAGCTTGGCGCGAAACGGATGCAAGGTAGCGGGCAGGGCGTCGCGTTCGAAATCGTCGGGGGTCAGGGGATAGTTCGCCGCCATGATGCCGTACTGCACCGCGAGATAGAGGTTGGTCGGGGTCTTGCCGCAACGTGAAACGCCGATCAGGATGACCTCCGCGCGCGCCAGCTCGGCCGCCGATTGGCCGTCGTCGTGCGCCATCGCGAACTTGATCGCTTCGATCCGGTTCTTGTAGCGATCGGCATCGATCACGCCGTGCGATCGCCCGATGGTGTGGCTGGAGCGGATTCCCAGCTCCGCTTCGAGCGGCGCCACGAAACCGGCGAGCAGGTCGAGTACGAGCGCATCCGCGCCGCCGATGATCGCGTTGACCTGCGGATCGACCAGCGTCGAAAACACCACCGGCCGCTGTCCGCTCGCCCGATGCGCCTGGTGGATGCGGGCTCGTGCCTCGTCCGCGCGTTGCGGCGTATCGACGAACGCGACCCGGTGCGGGCGCGCCCGCAGGCCGTCGAATTGCGCAAGCACGCTCTGGCCCATCGTCTCCGCCGTGACGCCGGTGCCGTCGGATACGAAAAACACGTCCCGTACAACCGTACGAGCGTCGTTGCCGTCACCGCGGGGGGCGGAGAAATCCGGCGTGGTTTTGGGCGAGGTCATGTCGATCAGCTGCCGGCGTTGGATAGAATGGTCTGCACATTCTATTGGGCCGGCGCGCCGCGCCAACCGCACCGCGATGGGAGGGATGTATGCAGCGCGAACACGATGAACTCGTACTTCCCCTGCGCAGCCTGCGCATGACCGATGTCGATCGGGTCGGCGGCAAGAACGCGTCGCTGGGGGAAATGCTCAGCCAGCTCGAAAACCGGGGCGTGCGTGTCCCCGACGGTTTCGCGACCACCGCGCACGCATTCCGGGAATTCCTCCGGACCAACGACCTGACCGAGCGGATCGCGCGCCGCCTCGACGGCGTTTCCGCCGAAGACATTCCGGCCTTGACCGCGGCCGGCGCCGAGATTCGACAATGGATCGCAGCCGGACGATTTCCCCCCGACTTCGAGCAGGCGATCCGCAGGGTCTACGCGGATCTGGAAAAGCAGGCCGGCGCGGACGGTTCGGTTGCCGTGCGCTCCAGCGCCACCGCCGAAGACCTGCCGCAGGCGTCGTTTGCCGGGCAGCAGGAAACCTACCTCCATGTGCGCGGGATCGAGGCGGTGCTGGCGCGCATTCGCGACGTGTTCGCCTCGCTCTACAACGATCGGGCGATCTCCTATCGCATCCATCAGGGCTTCGCCCACGACAAGGTCGCCCTGTCGGCGGCGGTGCAGCGCATGGTGCGCAGCGACCTGGCTACATCGGGGGTGATGTTCACGCTCGACACCGAATCGGGGTTTCGCGACGTGGTGTTCGTGACCGCGAGCTACGGCCTGGGCGAGATGGTGGTGCAGGGCGCCGTCAACCCCGACGAGTTCTACGTCCACAAGCCCATGCTGGCGGCGGGCAAGTTCCCGATCGTGCGCCGCAGCCTCGGCTCGAAGCTGGTCAGGATGGTCTACGCCGAACCCGCCGGCGCCGATGGCCGCAGCGTGCGCACCGAGGACGTCCCCGATGCCGACCGCCACCGGTTCTCCCTGACCGACGACGATGTGCTGGAACTGGCCCGCTACGCCGTGGCGATCGAAGCCCATTACGGCCGACCGATGGATATCGAGTGGGGCAAGGATGGCGCCGACGGCCGGATCTACATCCTGCAGGCGCGTCCGGAGACGGTCAAGTCGCAAGCGCGCGAGGAGACCCAGCTGCGCTACCGCATCCGCAACGCCGCCGGCGCGCAGGTGCTGGCAAGCGGCCGGGCGATCGGGCAGAAGATCGGCTCGGGGACGGTTCGTGTCGTCGCCGACGCGTCCCACATGAATCTGGTGCAGGCCGGCGACGTCCTGGTCACCGGCATGACGGACCCGGATTGGGAGCCCGTCATGAAGCGCGCCGCCGCGATCGTCACCGACCGCGGCGGGCGCACCTGCCACGCGGCGATCATCGCCCGCGAACTGGGCATTCCCGCCGTCGTCGGTTGCGGCAATGCGACCGAAATCCTGGCCGGCGCGGGGGAGGTCACGGTGAGTTGCGCCGAGGGCGATACCGGATACATCTACCGCGGCCGCCTCGACATCGAAGCCGAAACGGTGCGCCGCGGCGCCCTGCCGGACATCGGCGTGAAGATCATGCTCAACGTCGGCAACCCGCAGCTCGCCTTCGATTTCCAATCCTTGCCGAATCACGGCGTGGGCCTGGCCCGCCTCGAGTTCATCATCAACAACCACATCGGCGTGCATCCCAAGGCGGTTCTTGCCTACCCGGATCTCGATGATGCGCTCCGGAATGCCGTCGAGCGCCTCTCCTATGGCTACGACCATCCGCGTGAGTTCTTCACGCGGCGCATGGCCGAGGGCATCGCCACCATCGCATGCGCGTTCTGGCCCAAGCCGGTCATCGTGCGCATGTCGGACTTCAAGAGCAACGAGTACAGCAAGCTCATCGGCGGCGCACGCTACGAGCCGTCGGAGGAAAACCCGATGTTGGGATTCCGCGGCGCTTCGCGCTACATCGCACCCAGCTTCGCGGACTGCTTTGCGCTCGAGTGCGAGGCCCTCAAGCGGGTGCGCGACACGATGGGCCTCACCAACGTCGAAATCATGATCCCGTTCGTGCGCACCCTGCACGAAGCCCGGCGGGTGACCGAGCTGCTGGCGGAACACGGCCTGCGGCGCGGCGAAAGCGGCCTGCGCTGCATCATGATGTGCGAGATCCCGTCGAATGCCCTGCTGGCGGAAGATTTCCTGCAGTACTTCGACGGGTTTTCGATCGGATCCAACGATCTCACCCAGCTCACCCTGGGGGTCGATCGCGATTCGGGCCTCGTCGCCGACGCCTTCGACGAGCGGGATCCCGCCGTGAAGGCGCTGCTGGCGCGGGCGATTTCCGCGTGCAACGCGTTGGGGAAGTACGTCGGGATCTGCGGCCAGGGGCCGTCGGATCACCCCGACCTGGCGCAATGGTTGATGGAGCAGGGGATCGGTTCGATCTCGCTCAATCCGGATTCCGTGATCGAGACCTGGACCCGCCTCGCGGGGCGGTGAGCGGCGGCTGCGCCCCGCCGTTGCCGGCGACGCGGTGGTCGCCCCGGGGGGCGCAGCCGCCGCTCGCAGCCAGGACCTCGACCCGGCAACCAAACCGCTCCCCATTGCACGCCTTACGACCCGGCAGAAGAGCGCTTTTTCTCTCGAA
>JAJYBQ010000230.1 GCA_021778935.1 Pseudomonadota bacterium
CCGGCCATGACCTTGTATGCCCAGCTCGTGTAGGCCACGATGATCGGCACGAGGATCAGCGCCGCCCAGAACATGATCCCGAGCGTGAGGTGGCTCGAGACGCTGTCCCACACCGTGAGGCTGTCGCCGGGAACGGTCGAGGACGGCATCACGAACGGGAACATCGAGGCGCCGGCGGTGCCGATCACGCCGGCGAGTACCAGCGACGAGGTCACGAATGCCCATCCGGTACGCGCCTTGCCGAGCAGTCCGAGCGTCGCCGCCAGGCCGAGATAGGCGATCGCCGGGAGCAGCATCGTGAGCGGCGCCTTGTGGTAATTGACGAGCCACGCGCCGGCCTCGCGCACCACCGTCTTGCCGAGCGGATCGGCAGGGGCCGCCCGATCGACGACCGAGGTGATCACGTACCCTTCGATACCCTTCGCCAGCCAGATCCCGGCAATGGTGAACGCGAGCAGCAGAACGAGGCCGGCGCCGCGCGCCGCCGCCACCGCACGCCGGTGGACGTCGCCTTCGGTCCGATGCGCGAGATACACCGCGCCGTGCATCGTGATCATCGTCGAGCTCACCACCCCGCACACCAGCGCAAACGGGTTGAGGAGCTGCCAGAACGTTCCGGTGTAGGTCGACACCATCCGCTCGTCGAAGTGAAACGGCACGCCCTGCAGCAGATTGCCGAACGCCACGCCGAAGATCAGGGGCGGCACCGCGCCGCCCACGAACAGGCCCCAGTCCCAGGTCGCGCGCCAGCGGGGATTGTCGATCTTGCTCCGATAATCGAAACCAACCGGTCGGAAAAAGAGCGCCCACAACACCGCCAGCATGGCCCAGTAGAACCCCGAGAAGGCCGTTGCGTACACCAGCGGCCAGGCCGCGAAGATCGCGCCGCCGCCGGTGATGAACCACACCTGGTTGCCGTCCCAGTGGGGGCCGACCGTGTTGATGACGATCCGCCGCTCGACGTCGCTCTTGCCGACGAACGGCAGCAGCGTTCCCACGCCCATGTCATGGCCGTCCATCACGGCGAAGCCGACCAGCAGCACGCCCACCAGCAGCCACCAGATGATTTTCAGGGTTGGGTAGTCCAGCATGTCTTCCTCCCGTCTCAGTGTGCGTGCGCCAGCGCGCCTTCACCGGAATACCGCCCCGTCCCCAGCGAACCTGGGCCGAGGCGGGCGAACTTCACCATCAGGTACATCTCCGCGCACAAGAGCACGGTGTAGAACCCGATGAAGCCGGCGATCGATCCCACCAGGCTGGCGGGGCTCAGGCTCGACACCGAAAGCTCCGTCGGCAGCACGCCGTAGATCGTCCAGGGCTGTCGTCCGTACTCGGCGACGAACCATCCCAGCTCGCAGGTAAGCCACGGCACCGGCAGCATGAGCAGCGCCCAGCGCAGCAAGAGGCGCTGGTTGCGGCACTTCCCGTTCAGCGTGCTCCAGAACGCCGCCACGAACAGCATCAACATCAGGAATCCGAACAGCACCATCACCCGGAATGCCCAGAACATCGGCGCGACCTTCGGGATCGTGAGCCGTGCCGCCGCATCGATCATCGCGGGCGTCGCAGTCTCGACATGGTCCGTGTAGCGCTTCAACAGCAGCCCGAACCCCAGATCCTTCTCGTGCGCCGCAAACTGCGCCTTGGCCTGCGCGTCGTCGGGATGCGCCCGCAGCGCCTCCAGGGCCGTGACCGCCCGGATGCCCGAGACGATCCGATCTCGGTTGCGTGCTTCGATCTGATGGATCCCGGGAATCTGCTGGCTGACCGATCGCGTGCCGATCAAACCGAGCAGGTAGGGGATTTTGATCTCCCAATCGTTCTTCTGCGCCGTTTCGTCGATGCCGGCGAGCAGGTTCAGCGCCGCCGGCGCGGGCTCGGTATCCCACATCGCCTCGAGGGCCGCCATCTTCGTCTGCTGCGCCTCGCTGACCATGTATCCGGATTCATCGCCCAGCACGATCACCGACAATGCCGACGCAAGACCGAAGGCCGCGGCGATGCGGAAGCTGCGCTTGGCGAACTCGACGTCCCGGCCCTTGAGCAGGTAGTACGACGAGATCGCGAGCACGAAGATCGATCCGGTCACGTATCCCGCCGAAACCGTATGCACGAACTTCGCCTGCGCGTCCGGATTGAAGAGGACCGCCCAGAAGTTCGTCATTTCCATGCGCATCGTGCGGTAATTGAACTCGGCCCCCACCGGGTGCTGCATCCACGCGTTGGCCACGAGAATCCACAATGCCGACAGATTCGTGCCCACGGCCATCAACAACGTCACCATCAGGTGCTTGGCCTTGGACAGGCGATCCCAGCCGAAGAAGAAGAGCCCGATGAACGTCGACTCCAGAAAAAACGCCATCAGCCCCTCGATCGCCAGCGGTGCCCCGAAGACGTCGCCGACGTAGTGCGAGTAGTAGGCCCAGTTCGTGCCGAACTGGAATTCCATCGTGATGCCGGTCGTGACCCCCAGGGCGAAATTGATGCCGAAGAGCTTGCCCCAGAAGCGCGTCATGTCCTTGTAGACGACCTTGTTGGTCATGACGTAGACGCTTTCCATGATGACGAGCAACCACGTCATGCCCAAGGTCAGCGGGACAAACAGAAAGTGGTACATCGCCGTGGCGGCAAACTGCAACCGCGACAACTCGACCAGATGCTCCGTGCCCATAGAATTTTCTCCACTACGGTTTCGAAGATTTCGAAAATCTCGCGCGAATCTTCCCGTCGACTTCTTGTTCAGCGGTCGTTTTGGCCCGGGGGACGGATGCCGGCGTCCGGGTGCAGGCCCATCGCTGCCGCGGTGCTGTCCGCATCCGCATGCACTTCGTAATGCCGTACGAACAGGAACCAGAGAAGCATCAGCAAAGCCATCTTCACGACCAGGATCACCGTGATCTCGCGGGAAAGGGTGGATCGCTTTCCGATCGCGGGAAACGAGGTTGCGGCCATGGTCTGGTTCCGTTCGGTCGATCAGTGCTCCAGCCGCTCGATTCCCAACGCCTTGAGCACATGCTTTTCATACACCGGCTCCGAGCTTCCCGTCTTCATCTTGTACATGAAGTACTTCTCGAACGCGATCTTGGCGAGGTGAACCCACTTGCCTTTCTTGAACCAGTTCACGTTGCGCGGCGGGATCTGCGGCAATGCGACGAATGCCGCTCCGGTATCGCCCATGTCCGCCAGGCAAATCGCATTCCAGCTGGCGCGCGCCGTCGCCGGCTTGCCGGCAAGATCCGCAGCGATGTTGTGCACGATCGCGGTAACCATCGTCTCGATCATGTAGCCGGTCTTCGGTGCGCCGGTCGGCACCGGAGTGACCTCGACCGGCGGGATCGCGACGCACACCCCCGCGGAAAAGATGTTGTGATACTTCTTGCTGCGCTGGTACTCGTCGATCAGCACGAATCCCCGCGGATTGCACAGGCCGGGAACTGCGGCAACCGCATCGACGCCCTTGAACGCGGGAAGCATCATGCTGAACTTGAAGGGCAGCTCATGCTCCTTGCGGACCGCGCCGGCCTCGTCGTGCTCGGTGACGAACATCTTGCCGGGTTCGACCCGCGATACTTTCGCGTTGGTGATCCACTTGATGTCGTTGTTGCGCAACTCGCTTTCCAGCAGCGACTTCGAATCGCCCACGCCGCCGAGGCCCAGAT
>JAJYBQ010000231.1 GCA_021778935.1 Pseudomonadota bacterium
TGGACCACGTGCAACGGCTTCCCGAGCGGCTGCCGCAGCTCTATGCCGGACTGACCCGGTAGGCGGAGCCCCTTTGTCCTTCCCGCCCGGCCGGGCCGCGGCATCGCGCTACGGCCGCGGCTCGGCCACTACCGCCGGCGAAACCCGCGCGACGATCCACAGGAACCCCAGCGCGACGCCGCCGCTCGCTGCGCAGGCAGCGAAGAACCACGGGTAGCCGACCGCATCGACGGCAACGCCGGAGAAGCCGGCGATGAACTTCGGCAGCAGCAGGGTCAGCGAGGACAGCGCCGCGTATTGCGTTGCCGAGTACCCGGAACGGGTCAGTGCCGAGAGGAACGCGATGAACACGGTGCCGGCGATTCCTTCGGCGAAATTGTCGGTGGAGACCGCCAGCACCAGCGCCGTGAGATCCGCGCCACGGGTCGCGAGCCAGGCATAGAGCAGGACCGACGTGGACGAGAAGACCGCCGCGACCCACATCATGCGGGTGATGCCGTGGCGCGCCGTCATCGCGCCGCCGACGAAGCCACCGACAATCGCCATCGCCAGCCCGTATACCTTGGAGACCGCCGCAACCTGGTCCTTGGTGAAGCCGATGTCGTGGTAGAACGGATTGGCCATCACCCCCATCACGATGTTGGCGAGGCGGTAGGTGGCGATGAGGCCAAGCAGCGCCAGGGCGTGGTGGCGGTAGCGGCCGACGAGGTCTGCGAAGGGTGCGAGGAGTCCAACCGCCGCGTCCGTTGCCGGTACGGGCCTGGCGTGATAGGGGGTGGCCAGAACGGCAAGCATGCCGGCAACCATCGAGGCGGCCATGACCGTGTACGCGGTGGCCCAGGCGCCGGGGTGGTACCCGCCAGGCGTCGGTGCGGCACGGGCGGCGAGCCACAGGGCGCCGGCACCGGCCCAGATCATGCCGATGCGGTATCCGGTCTGGTAGGCGGCGGCGAGTGCGCCTTGCAGTTCGGGCGGCGCCGATTCGATGCGATAGGCATCGAGTGAAATGTCCTGGGTGGCCCCCGCGAAGGCGGTGAACAAGGCGCTGGCCGCGAGCAGCGGGAGCTGGGTTTGCGCGTCGAGCCGCGCCATGCATAGCAGTCCGGCAGCGACGGCACACTGCGCCGCGAGCAGCCAGGCACGCCGATGTCCGAGCCGCGCACCGAGAACGGGGATGTCGAACCGATCGACGAACGGCGCCCAGGCCCATTTGAACGCATAGACCAGCGCCACCCAGCTCAGGAATCCGATCGTCGCGCGGTCGACGCCCGCTTCCCGCAACCGGAAGGAAAGCGTTCCATAGATGAGCAGCAGGGGCAGCCCGGCGGCGAAGCCGAGCACCAGCATCCGCAGGACCCGGGGGTCGCGGTATACCTGCCATGCCGACGCCGGGTTGCCGTTCACAGGAGATCCTTCGTGGGGTGTCGCGGGGCGGGCGGTGGCGCAACGACCCGAGGGAGGCATCACAAGGCGAAATCGTAGTCGATGATCAGCGGCGCGTGGTCGCTGAAGCGCTGATCCTTGAAGATCGCGACGCTGCGCGCGCTGGTGGCAATGCGCCCGGTCGCGATCTGATAGTCGATGCGCCATCCGACATTCTTTTCCCATGCGCGGCCCCGATTGCTCCACCATGTGTACTGTTCGGGACGCGGCTCGAGTCGACGGAAGACGTCGACCCAACCCTCGTTCCCGAACAGATTGGAGATCCAGGCCCGCTCCTCCGGCAGAAATCCGGAATTCTTCTGGTTCGATCGCCAGTTCTTGAGGTCGATTTCCTGGTGCGCGATGTTCACGTCACCGCACAGCACGACCTCGCGGCCGCGACCCCGGAGCGTGCGTAGGTGGGGGAGGAACGCATCGAGAAAGCGGAGTTTCGCCGCCTGCCGATCCGGTGAGCTGGATCCCGAAGGAAAATACGCGCTGATGATCGTCGCATTGGCGAATTCGGCCTCGACGTATCGGCCCTCGCGGTCGAACTCGACATTGCCGAATCCAATCCGCACCGCGCGCGGGACCACTTTGGTGATCAGCGCCGTGCCGCTGTACCCCTTCTTTTCGGCGAAATGGTAGACCGCATGGCGGGATTCCGGACGGAGCAGTTCTGCAGGAAGATCGGCTTCCTGTGCCTTCACCTCCTGCAGACAAAGGACGTCCGGGTCGGTCCGGGCGATCCAGGGCAGGAGGCCTTTGGTCACTGCGGACCGCAGGCCGTTGACGTTGCAACTGACGATTCGAAGCATGGATTTTTCCGGGAAGCCGCCGGCCCACGCCTTGCGGTACGCTCCGTTCCGACGGCAATCAGATTGGAGGGTGGCGAGCGTGCAAGAGCGGTCCGAGCGGTTTATCGAGTTCGCCCTGGGTGCGGGCGTGTTGTCCTTCGGCGAGTTCACCACCAAAAGCGGGCGCAAGACGCCGTACTTCTTCAATGCCGGTCATTTCGACCACGGTGCCAGCCTGCGCCGGCTCGCGGGATTCTATGCGCAGACAATCCTCGCTGCGCGGGCGGAAGGCAGGATCGCGTTCGACATGCTGTTCGGGCCGGCGTACAAGGGGATTGCCCTGGCCGCGGCGACGGCGATGGCACTGGCGGAATCCGGACTCGACGTGCCGTTTGCCTACAACCGCAAGGAGGCCAAGGATCACGGTGAGGGCGGCGTGCTCGTCGGCGCGCCCTTGCAGGGACGCGTCCTGATCATCGACGATGTGATCACCGACGGGGCTGCCAAGCGCGAGGCGGTCGAGTTGATCCGGGCCCATGGCGCGCAGCCCGCGGGGGTGGTGATCATGCTGGACCGCGCCGAGCGCATCGGGCGGGATGATGCGCTGTCATGCGAATCGGCGGTACAAGCATTTGAGCGCGCGACGGGGACGCCGGTGATTTCGATCGCCGGTTTCGGCGACCTGCTTGGATTTCTGCACTCCGGGTCGGCATATGCCCAGTCGGCCTGCGGTCACCTGCCGGCTTTGGAGCGGTACCGGGAGCGGTATGGAATATAGGCATTGGCGTGCCTCCGTCGCGGCGTGCGCGGGCATCCGATCCACGCTGCGGCTGGGATGGGGCGTCGCCGCGTTGGGCGCGGCGGTGGCTGCGCATGCCCAGATGTATATCTGCACGACCGGGTCCGGCCAGATGTTCACGGGAGACTATATCCCGACAGCCTGCCGCAATCATGAGATTCGGGTGCTGAATCCGGACGGCTCCGTGCGCGAGATCATTCCTGCGCCGCTCACCTCCGAACAGAGGAAGGCACAGGAAGCCGCCGACGAAGCGAGGCGAAAAAAGGAACAGGCCCGACTCCAGCAAGAGCGGAGGGATCGTGCGCTGTTTGCAACGTATTCGAGCGTTGGGGATATCGAGGCTGCGCGCCGACAGACCTTGACCGGCTTGCGGGCGACCATCCAGCGGGCCGACGCCGCGATCGCGCAATACCAGCGCGAACGGAAGCGGCTCGACGAGGACGCGGAGTTTTATCTGCATCACCCGATGCCCGCGCGCCTGACGGAGGAGTTTCAGGATAACCGCATCCTCCTGCGCCAGCAGCGGCAGGTTCGCGACCAGGCGCAAGCGGAAGTTCAGCGGGTGAACCAGCAGTTCGATGCAGACCGGCAGCGGTACATCGAATTGCAGGGGGGGGCGCAGCGGATCCGGCTG
>JAJYBQ010000232.1 GCA_021778935.1 Pseudomonadota bacterium
CGCCGCCTTGGCGTTGAGCGTGTCGAAGATCGTCTCGACCAGCAGCAGATCGGCGCCGCCGTCGAGCAGGGCCCGAGCCTGCTCTCCATAGGCCGCGACCAACTCCGCGAACGTGACGTTGCGCGCGCCCGGGTCGTTGACGTCGGGCGAGATCGACGCGGTCCGCGGCGTGGGGCCGATCGCGCCGGCGACGAAGCGCGGCCGCTCCGGCGTCGCATGCCGATCGCATGCCTGCCGGGCGATCCGCGCCGCCGCGACGTTCATTTCGTAGGCGAGATCGGCGAGCTCGTAATCGGCCTGCGCGATCCGGGTAGCGCCGAAGGTGTTGGTTTCGACGATGTCGGATCCCGCGGCGAGATACTGCTCGTGGATATCCTGGATCAACTCGGGTCGCGTCAGCAACAACAGTTCGTTATTGCCCTTGCAGTCGATCGGGTGGCCGGCAAACCGCTGTGTGCGGTCGAGACCGCGAAAATCCTCCTCGCGCAGCTTGTGGCGCTGGATCATGGTGCCCATGGCCCCGTCGAGGAGCAGAATGCGCTGCGCCAGCAGTGCGCGAAGGCGCTCTTCGGTGGATGGAGCCGGGCTTGTATTGGAAGACGGAGGCATGCTGCGGCATCGAAAAGTGCAGGCCGCATTGTACGGGGGCGAAATTCCCGGCGCGAAGCACGGCCCCGCGCAGCTACCCTCCCGGCACACGGGAGGGGGAGCGCAATCAGTGCAGGACGACTGGCTGGGTCATCAATCCGGTATAGCTGGCCAGAAAGTCGTCGAACTCGTCCACCGAGGGCTCGTGGGAGATGAGTCGCGCGATGTCATCCCGGAACCGCTCCGCCTGGCGGCCATCGAGAAAAATCTCGCGACGCGAGCCTTTGTCCATGATCTCGAATCCACCGGCCGGATGCCGGGCGTCATCGCCGAGATCCGAGAACTGGACAATGCAGAAATTCGAGCTGTTATAAACCATGTTCATGATGCGATCCGTTTCTCCATCCTCATGCCGCCCGTCGTTCCGTGGGCCTCTATGTCCGCCGCCGTCATCCGCCACACCTGCTATATCGGCCTCGCCGTCCGGTTTTCAAGTGGCAACCGACGAGGGGATCGGGGCGAGTACGGGAATTCTCGTGCGGTTTCCACGCAAACCGATGCGGTTCGCGCGCGCATAATCGGTGTGACGGCCGCTGCGCGCCGGCCGGTGCCGGAGCCTCGCGCGCGGGCGGAGGGCGTGGCCGGGTCATCGCGGCTCCCGGACCGACGCGCGCAGGGCGTCGAGCGAGGTGGCGCCGGAGGCGACGAGGCGCAGGCCGCGCTCCCAGAGGCCGCGACCGTCCGCCAGCAACCGCCGTTCCATTTCCGTCGCGCCGACACCCTCTTCGACGAGGGAGCGCACGCCGGAATCCACCTCGATCCACTCATAGACGATGGCGTGACCGCGATATCCCGCACCACGGCAGCGGTTGCACCCACTCGGATTGGCCATCCGGGAACGCACGGAATCGGGCGTGGCCGACGGGGATCGCCAGCCATCGGCAGCCCGTACCAGCGCTTCGCGCACCGCCTCGGACTCATCCGGCAACGCGCAATCGGGACACAACGCGCGCACCAGCCGCTGCGCAACCACGAGCAGGAGCTGCTCGGCCAGATCGGTCGGCGCGATACCCCAGGCGCAAAACCGGGGGAAAACGTGGTACGCACGGCCGCCGTACATCGTCGAAAACACGCGGCAGCCGGCCTGCGCGCCCCGAAGCGCCAGTTGCGCGGCCTCGGACGAATCGATTTCCGCCAGCAGAACGGGATCGGGCCGGCTCCGAAGCATCCGCCGGAAGCGTACCGCCAGCGGATCGCGCAGGCGACCATCGTCCGGATCGCCGACGCTGCGCGGTTTCCCCTCCGGGCGGCGATGGACGGTGGGCCGGACGGACCAGATCCGACCGCGTTGGGGCGCGATGGCGTCGAGCATGGCGCGGACCGAGGCAGTCCGCCCGGACCCCGCCGGACCAACCGCCAGGACGATCCCTTCCGGTTGGCACAGAACGCGGCGGATCGCCGCCAGATCCTGCGCCTCGTAACCGAGTTCGCCGAGCGTCCGTTCCGCCTTCGGCAATCCGCCACCACGGCACCGCGTGACATCATTCCCGGGCATCGGCAGCCCACTGCAGCAAGAACTGTGTGCATTCGCGGTGCGGTGCCACGAGCCATGCAGAACGGAACGGCAAGACCTCGTACTGCATGGCGGCCTGCAATCCCGTTCCGAACGCGACGGCGCGCGCAAACGGCGCGCAGAAGTAATCGGCACGGTCCGGCATGGCCTGTGGGGCCTGGCCGTACCAGCCGGTCACGGCGCTGATCGCGAGCAAGGCGACCCAGACTCCCGCGCGGCGGGTCATCGCTCCGCCCCGCCCCGACGATGCCGCCGCGCTCGGCCGCTTGTCATGTCACGCTCCTTCGATCGCATCTACGACGGAGGAACGGTAGCCGGTAGTCGCCGTGGAGAAACTACCGGAAGCGGTACCGATGGATCCCGATCGGTGCCGTCAGGCCCGACGACCTCGACCGTTGCCGCCGAATTTCATCAGCAGCCAGCCGCCCAGCATGCCGCCCAGGTGGGCGAAATGGGCGACCCCGGCCTGCGTGCCGGCGACCCCCTGGAACAATTCGATTGCGCCGAAGATCGTCACGAAGAGCCAGGCCGGCATCGGAATGGGCGGAAAGATCAGCATCACGATACGCCGCGGGAACAGCAGCCCGAAGGCCAGCAGGATCCCGAACACGCCGCCGGACGCGCCGATCGTGGGCTCCATCGAACCGGTGAACCAGGTAAAGAGCAACTGCGTCAGTCCCGCCGAGATCACGCAGACGAAGTAATAGGTCAGAAACCGGTTGCGCCCCCATACCCGCTCGACATCGCCGCCGAACATGACGAGGCCCAGCATGTTGAGGAAAATGTGCAGGAACCCGGCATGGAAGAAGCTGTACGTGACGAGCTGCCAAGGCATGAAGCCGGGCGCGCCGAACGCGCGGGACCCGATCGGCCACAGCGCGAGATCGGTGCTCAGGGTCCCGCCGAGCTGGTAGTCGAGGAGGAACGTTCCCACGTTCATCCACAACAGCAACCGCGTACCGGGAGGGAGCGAAAACATGGGGCAAGTGTACCGGACCGACCGGAGCGGGCGGCGAGACACGGCCGGACGCTCCGGAAGACCGCCTACGAGGCAAGGTCGGCGTGCCGGGCAGACCGGGACCGGGACCGACGCGCTGCCGGGCGCCCTCTCCCGCTCACGGGAGAGGGGGAAGCGCGGCAGCGGCGCTCAGTCAAACACCGGCGTCTCGACGCCCAGCACCTTGTGCAGCTTGGGCGAAGTCGTGGTGTACTGCAGGTGGATGTGCTTCTCCGGGAAGACATGGCGCGCCGCCGCGAACGCCGCAAGCGCCGCTTCGTGGAAGCCCGACAGGATGAGCTTCTTCTTTCCCGGGTAGGTGTTGATGTCGCCCACCGCGAAAATTCCCCGAACGCTCGTCTCGAACTTCTCGGTGTCGACCACGATCTGCTTGCGCTCGATGTCCAGGCCCCAGTTTGCGATCGGCCCCAGCCGCGGCGACAAACCGTAGAACACCAGCAGCGCATCCATCGGCACGACGCGGGTCACGC
>JAJYBQ010000233.1 GCA_021778935.1 Pseudomonadota bacterium
CACTCGAGCACGACGTCGACGCCCAGTTCGCCCCACGGCAGCTGGGCCGGATCGCGGCTGGAGAGCACCTTGATGCGGTCGCCGTTGACGACGAGCGAGTCGCCATCGACCGCCACGGTTCCCGGGAACGCGCCGTGCGCGGTGTCGTGGCGGGTCAGATGCGCGTTGATCTTCGCATTGCCCAGATCGTTGATCGCAACGATGCGCACGTCATGCTTCTTGCCGCTTTCGTAGAACGCGCGCAGAACGTTGCGCCCGATGCGGCCGTATCCGTTGATGGCGATATTGATGGTCATAGCTCCTGTCCCCCCCCATATCCTGCGCGTGGTTTTCGCAATTGGGAATTGAAAAGAAAGGCCGGGAGTTTACCAGCAGAAGCGCGGATCGCCGGGTCGTATCGGGCCCGGAAACTCGCAGGACGGGCCAGTTTTGCGGTCTGCGCAACAGTACGCCGGGGAGCGGGTAGGCTATGCACCATGCTTCGCCCGCACCGACTCCCGATCGCGCCCGGCACCCATGTGCCGGGTGACGTCGTCACGCTGTCCTACGCCGCATCCCGTCATGCCCGGGTCCTGCGCCTGGGGGCCGGTGAGCCGTTCATCCTGTTCGACGGGGTGGGGCACGAATACGGCGCGCACCTCGAACCGGTCGCCGAGGGCAAACGGCAGCCCGGACCGCTGGCCGCCCGCATCCTGTCCGCCGGGCGGGTCGACCGGGAAGCCCGCGTCGGAATCACACTGATTCAGGCGCTCGCTGCGCAGGACAAGATCGAATGGACAATCGAAAAGGCGGTGGAACTGGGCGCGCGGCGCATCCTGCTCGCCCCTGCACGACGATCGGTGGTACGGCTCGATGGCGCGCGTCAGGAACGACGGGCCGAGCGGTGGCGGGAAATCGCCTGGGGAGCCTGTGCGCAGTGCGGGCGCAACCGTGTCCCGGAAGTTACGCTGACTCCAAGCCTGGAAGCGGCGCTGCGGACCGCGGCGGACGCGCAATACCGATGGATCCTCGACCCCGACGGCGCAACCGGGCTGGGCGCGGCGCCGATCGCGACGGCAAGCTGCGCGGTGGGCCCCGAAGGCGGCTTCACGGACGAGGAGACCGCGCTTGCCGAAAGCCTGGGATACCGGCGTCTGCGACTCGGGGCCCGCGTACTCCGAACGGAGACGGCAGGGATTGCGGTCATGTCGGCGCTGTTGGCGCTGGGAGGGGAGTACTCGTAGGGAGTCCGGCTCGAGGAGTCCGACTCGAATTGGTCGCTCCGGTCCGCCCGTGGCGCCCCGGCACGGTTTCGCCTTCAGCACCGCTCCGTGAAAAACGCCAGCAACGCATCCTTCTTGGCCATCGCGTCACGCAGCCCGAGGTCGATCAGCGCCCGGGTATATGGCGCCTCGAACAGCAGGTAGCTCGCCAGCGCCGCGCCGTCGGCATGATGCGCGCCGATCGACTCGAGCAGGCTCCGGACCGGTCCGGGCAGATGGCGGATCGAGTTCATCGCGATCTCGTCGATCGGGACGCTCGGCGCGATCATCAGTACCTCCACCGACCGCAGCCCCGCCGCGCGGCGCTCGTTCGGGCTCATCGTTTCCGCCAGTTCGTTCATGCGGTCGAGTTGCTCAACGTCGTACGCGAGCGCATCGAAGAAGATCGTTGACAGCGCATGCCCGGCGACCTGCGCCAGCGACGGGTAGGAGCGGGACGGCGCCGGCTCGGATCCCCAACCGGAACCGCCGTTCTGCCCGACACCGATCACGAGGAGCCGCTCGGCGCCGAAATGGATCGCCGGGCTGGTCGGCGAAATCTGCTGCATCGAACCGTCGCCGAAATACTCGACGCCGCCGCCCAACGCACTGTCAATGTCCAGCGGGACCGCGGGAAACACGATGGGAATCGCCGAAGACGCCAGCAGATGGGAGACGCCGATCCGGGTGCGGACGGAAATTCGATGCAGGCTCCGCGGCAGTTCCTGCTCCGCCAACGCCTGGTAGAACGTCACATGGCGCCCCGAACTGTAGCTCGATGCACCAACCGCCAGCGCGCGCAAGTTCCCGCTCTGCAGTGCCCGTTCGATGCCACCGATGTCGAGCATCTCCCGCAACAGCTTGCGCAGCGGTTCACTATCGAGGAGCGAGCGCGGACGAGCACGCCAGGACTTGCCGACCAGCCATCCCACCGACAGCAAGGACATCCACGGCGCGCCAGTGCGCACGACTCCGAAAAGGTCGGAGCGGTATACCTGGCCGGCGTGAAAGTTTTCCCAGACGCGTCCGAGTCGCGCGACGGAATCGTGGAAATCGTTCGCGCCGCAGGCCAGCGCAGCGGCATTGATCGCGCCGGCTGACGCGCCGCAGAGGATCGGAAACGGGTTGCTGTTCTGGACCCCGCGCAGAAGCGCAGCAACGCCGCGCAGCACACCGACTTGATAGGCGGCGCGTGCGCCGCCGCCCATCAGGACGAGCGCGGCGGGCGAAGTGCGTTGCCGAAGGCGGTCTGCAGTGGCGTCCAAAACGCGGGTTCAGGCTTCCCCGAATGGTGGCGAACCCGAACCGGCTTCACACGGCGCCTTCGCGTCCACCACCGCCAGCGCCGTCATGTTGACGATGCGCCGCACCGTCGCCGAAGGCGTCAGGACGTGGACCGGGCGTGACGCGCCGAGCAGGATCGGACCAATGGCGACATTATTGCCCGAAATCGTCTTGAGCAAGTTGTAGCCGATGTTCGCCGCATCGATGCCCGGACACACGAGGAGATTGGCATCCCCTTTCAACGTCGACGTCGCCAGGATGCTCCGGCGCATGGCGCCGTCGACCGCGCAATCCGCGTGCATCTCGCCGTCCACCTCCAGGTCGGGCGCGCGATCCCGGATCCGGGACAGCGCCGTGCGCATCTTGACTGCCGTGGGCGCGTCGCTGCTGCCGAAGTTGGAGTGCGACAACAGCGCAACGCGCGGGATGATGCCCAAGCGCCGCAACGCCGCTGCCGCAGCAATGGCGAGTTCGGCGATCTCCTCCGCGCTCGGATCGACATTGACGTGCGTGTCCACCAAGGCAACCTGGCGCCCGGGCAGCACCAGGATGTTCATGGCGCCGTAGACCCGCGCCCCCGGCCGCAGGCCGAGAACTTGATCGATATAGCGCAAATGCTGGCCATACGTCCCGGCAGTGCCGCAGATCATCGCGTCGGCGGCACCCTGATGGATCAGCATCGCGCCGATCAGGGTCTGTGCGCGTCGCATTTCGATCCGCGCAGTCTGCAGCGTCACCCCGCGGCGCCCCGCGATGCGGTGGTATTCCTCGCTGTACTGCCGATACCGCGGATCGGACTCCGGATTTACAAGCTCGAAGTCGACCTCCGCCCGCATCCGCAGGCCATGCCGCTCCAGCCGCTGCGCCACGACCGCCGGCCGACCGATCAACACAGGCTGCGCGATGCCTTCATCCACGACGACCTGCACCGCGCGCAGGACGCGCTCGTCCTCGCCTTCCGCGAACACCACCCGGTTCGCAGCCCCGCCGGCGCGGGCCTGTTTCGCGATTGCGAAGATCGGCTTCATGAACGTGCCGGAGTGGTAGACGAACTGTTGCAACTGGGCGCGGTATGCGTCGACGTCGGCCAGCGGCCGCGTCGCCACGCCGCCGCGCA
>JAJYBQ010000234.1 GCA_021778935.1 Pseudomonadota bacterium
TCCGCACCCGCACGCGGTCGCCGACCCGCAGCGCGCCGCCGCGGACCGCGCCATGATGCCCCAATACGCCCGGCTGGATCCGCTGGGTATCCTCGATCTCCACCTGCACGGCACCGGCCTCGATCCAGCCCCGGTCGCCGACCTGGCCGCCCGATTCGGCATAGCACGGCGTCGTATCGAGCACCACGATTGCGTGCTCGCCATCGCGCACTTCCGGAACCGCCACGCCCCCACGATAGAGCGCGAGCACCCGTGCATCGGCGGCCGATGCGTCGTATCCGACGAACGCCGTCGGCTGGCCGTCGAAGTGCAGGTCCTGCGCCGACTTGAACTTGCCGTGCGCGCGCGCCTGCGCACGCTGCCGCTCCATCGCCACCTCGAAGCCCGCGGTGTCGACGCCGACACCGCGCTCCCTTGCCACGTCGGCCGTGAGATCGAGCGGGAAGCCGTAGGTGTCGTAAAGCAGGAAGGCGGTCTCGCCATCGAGTTGCGCCCCCGACACCGGCAAGCGAGCGAATGCCTCCTGAAGAATCCTCATCCCGTGCTCCAGGGTTTCGCCGAAGCGCTCCTCTTCGAGACGCAGCACGGACTCGATGCGCGCGCGCTGCTCGCCCAATTCCGGATAGGCCTCGCCCATCTCCCTCTCCATGTCCGCGACCAGGGTTGCGAAAAATGGCTGCCGGCAGCCCAGGCGATAGCCGTGGCGCAGCGCACGCCGGATGATGCGGCGCAGGACGTAGCCTCTCCCCTCGTTGCCGGGAATCACCCCGTCGGCGACCAGGAAGGCGCAAGCGCGGATATGGTCGGCGATCACCTTGAGCGAGTTGTCCTCGAGGTCGGCCGTGCCGGTCGCGCGCGCCGCCGCCGCGATCAGGCTGCGGAAGAGATCCGTCTCATAGTTGCTGTGCACGCCCTGCAGCACCGCGGAGAGGCGCTCCAGCCCCATCCCGGTGTCGACGCAGGGGCGCGGCAACGGCGTGAGCGTCCCCTCGGCGTCGCGGTCGAACTGCATGAACACGAGGTTCCAGATCTCGATGTAGCGGTCGCCGTCGGCGTCGGCCGATCCCGGAAGGCCGCCCGCAACCCCCGGGCCATGGTCATAGAAAATCTCGGAACAGGGACCGCAGGGGCCGGTGTCGGCCATCTGCCAGAAGTTGTCGGAGACGTAGCGCCCGGCGCCAGGCTTGTCGCCAATGCGGATGCAACGCTCCGGTGCCACGCCGATCTCCTTCGTCCAGATATCGAACGCCTCGTCGTCGTCCTGGTAGACCGTGACCCACAGCCGATCGACCGGCAGTTCGTACACCGCCGTCAGCAACTCCCAGGCGTAGGCAATGGCTTCGCGTTTGAAGTAGTCACCGAAGCTGAAATTGCCCAGCATCTCGAAGAAGGTGTGATGGCGCGCGGTGTAGCCGACATTCTCCAGGTCATTGTGCTTGCCGCCCGCCCGCAGCGACTTCTGCGAGGATGTTGCGCGGGTGTAGGGTCGGGTTTCCCGACCGGTGAAGACGTCCTTGAACTGCACCATGCCGGAGTTGGTGAACAACAACGTCGGATCGTTGGCAGGAATCAGCGAGGCGGCGCGAACGCGGGTATGCCCCTTCGAGACGAAGAATTGCAGGAAGCGTTCGCGGATTTCGGAGCTTTTCATCGCAGGTGCGGCCGGATGGGGTCGGAAATTGCTGCGGATGATAGCGGGAATACAGCCAGGCACCGACAGAACCGTTCAAGACGTCGGAATGCGGGCGGACCCCGGGTCCGCCCACGCCACGAGGGCACCACTACACGATTCTGGAATACGGCCGTGCCCGCTGATCGTGGCGGAGATATTTGTCGAACACCATCGCCAGGGCCCGCACGAGCAGCTTGCCCTTGGGCGTGACGCTCACCCACTCCTTCGTATTCTCGACCAGTCCGGCGTTCTGGTAGGGGGCGAGATCCCGCAACTCCTCGGCGAAATACTCGTTGAAATCGATCAGGTGCGCCGCCGCGATCGCCTCCTTCGAGACCTCGAACTGGCACATCAGCGCCATGATGACGGCCCGGCGCACCAGATCATCGGAATCAAGCTGAATTCCGCGCTGTACCGGCAGCACTCCGGCACGCAGGGACTCGTAATACTCGTCGAGGGTTCGAACGTTCTGGACGTAAGTAGGCCCCACCTTGCCGATCGCCGACACACCCAGGCCGATCAGGTCGCAATCCGGGCGGGTGCTGTAGCCCTGGAAGTTGCGGTGCAGACAACCGTGGCGCTGCGCGCGGGCAAGATCGTCATCCGTCCGGGCGAAATGGTCCATGCCGATGTATTCGTATCCGGCGGCGCCGAGCCGGCGGATCGCATCGATCATGATCGTGAGCTTTTCCTGCGACGACGGCAGGGCCTCGGCATCGATGCGCCGCTGCGGCTTGAAACGGGTCGGGAGGTGCGCATAGTGGTAGAGCGCGATGCGGTCCGGGCTGACCTCGAGGACCCGGTCCAGGGTTTTCGAGAAGCGCGCGTTCGATTGGTGGGGCAGGCCGTAAATCAGGTCGAGATTGACCGACTTGAAGCCCGCGGCGCGCGCTGCGTCGACGCTCTCCTTTGTGATCTCGAAGCTCTGCTCGCGATTCACCGCCTGTTGCACAACCGGATCGAAATCCTGGACCCCGACCGACATGCGGTTGAAACCGAGCCCGGCGAGCGTACGGATCTTGTCGCCGGGCGCGCTGCGCGGATCGATCTCGATGCTGAATTCGCCGCGATCGGCAAGATCGAAGCGGGCGCCCAGCATGTCGCGCAGCTGCTCCAACTGCGCGTTGCTCAGATAGGTGGGCGTTCCGCCGCCCAGATGCAACTGCTCGATGCGCGCCCGACCCTTGATCTCGGAGGCGACCAGGTCGATTTCCCGTTCGAGGAATTCGAGGTACTCCGCCGCCTTGGTGCGATCCTTGGTGGCGATCTTGTTGCAGGCGCAGTAGTAGCAGACCGTGTCGCAGAACGGAATATGGATGTAGACGGAAATCGGCCGCTGCGCGCCGGCCGTGCGCACGCCCAGCCAGTGCCGATAGGTATCGGCATCGAACGACTCGACAAACCGGTCCGCCGTGGGGTACGAGGTGTACCGCGGCCCCGGTTGGTCAAAACGGCTTATCGTGGCCCGGTCGGGGAGGCTCACCAACTTGGGACGCCCCGACCGGCCTGCTACGCAGGCGTCCGCATTTATGACTCGATCATCCAATTTCTGCTTCCCATTTTCCATGCTGATAACACGGATTATTTGTTCTCGTTCAGGACGGGTAATATGTCAGGCACACGGCGACGCTGTTTGATCGCCGTCAACCGCCCCCAATGTAGGATGCGAGGCTTGGAAGCGCGGTTGCACAGGATGCAAGTCCTCCATCAGGGAATTGAAAAAGATGGCCGTTCCATCCTCGTGTCTGGCGAGCCTGCGCGTTGCATGCTCGAACTGCAACCTGCGCGAACTGTGCCTTCCGGTCGGGCTTTCGGGTGCCGAACTGGGTCAGGTCGAGCAGATCGTGGCCACGCGCCGCAAGATCCGCCGCGGCGAGTCCCTCTTCCGCGCGGGCGATCGCTTCGAGTCGCTGTACGCGGTCCGACTGGGCTTCCTCAAGAGCACGCTCATGT
>JAJYBQ010000235.1 GCA_021778935.1 Pseudomonadota bacterium
ACCTGCTCGTCCGTGAACCTCGATGTCCGCATCGCTCCCTCCATCCACGAAGCCAGTCTCTCAACTTCGCGGTGGGCCGAAAATCCAGGGGCAGGTCACCCCCACGGTCTTTGCAGCCCGCCCCAACCAGGGGCATAAGGAGAACGGACTCTGATTATGAACGAGGGCACGTTGGGGGCAAGGTCAGGCTCCATCCTATTTGGAAGTTGGAGCCTCCGGCAAACCCGGGGCGGTTCAATCCACCATCTGGCGGCGGAATTCGGGCGACTAGGGCGCACGCGTCTTGGGCATCAGAAAAGCCTCCTGCAAAAGCTTGAGAGGCTCCACCAAACCGGGTCAACTTCATGCTATCTTTTGTGCGATGTTGTGGAGCCTCAGAGTAGAAATTGTCCGTCAAGACGCCTCGTCATGCTGTCCGCCGCCTCACGGCCCGTGAAGTCGCCGCGCGCGCAGGCGTGTCGATTTCAGCTGTCTCGCGCACCTTCACCGAGGGCGCCAGTGTGGCACCTGCTACCCGCGAACGCGTGCTTTCGGCAGCTCGTGAACTGGGATACAGGCCCAACCTCCTTGCGCAGAGCCTCATGACCCGGCGGACGAAGTTGATAGGCCTCGTGTGCAATAATTTCGACAACCCGGCCTTCATGGAAATTTTCGACCTGTTCACAAGAGGATTGCAGCAGCGCGGGTTCCGTCCGCTACTTGCCAACTTGTCCGGCAACACCGAGTCATCATCGGCCCTCGACATGCTGCTGCAGTACAATGTTGATGGGGTGATCATCGCATCTTCCACTCTGCCTCAACCGCTGATCGAAGGGTGCCGGGCAGCCGGCCTGCCGCTGGTCCACGCGTTCGGTCGCTCGCGCTCGCCGCAAGGAATTGCGGTGGTCGGGGTTGACAACTTGGACGGTGGGCGCCTCGCCGCGACCACGCTGGTAGAGCGCGGCTACCGGCGGATCGCGTTCCTCGGTGGCCCGAAGTCAGCCACATCCACCGTGGACCGCCTTGCCGGTTTGACCTCGGGATTGGCGAAACATGGACTTGCGCCTCAGGCCGCCGTTTTCGGATCTTCCTATGCCCATGAGTCGGGCCAGTTGCTGATGCGCGAGCTGCTGGAAGAGGGCGGGTTCGATGCCGTCTTCTGCGGCGACGACATCCTCGCGATTGGCGCCCTCGACGCCTGCATCGATGGTGGCGTTCAGGTGCCGAAGCAGATCGGCATCCTCGGCTTCAACGACATCGCCATGGCGGGGTGGCCTTCCTATCGGCTGACGACGATCCGGCAACCTATTGGCAGCATCATCAATGCCGCCGTTGAAATGATCGCGGGACTCGTGAACGAACGCGTTCCCGACCGGCCGTTGCGGCGGTTCAAGTGCTCGCTGGTGGAGCGCGCCACGCTACAGCCTGCGGGGTCAAGGGGCAGCGTGCGGTCCTAATCCGGTGATCACCCGTCGGGCGGCCTCACGCAGCACGGCGATCGTCGGCCGCAGGAGGTCGATTCGGTCGAAGCTTTGCGGCTGATCTGCGAGTGACTTGCGCAACGCAGCCCCGAAAGCCTGGCGCAGCTCTGTTCCGATGTTGAATTTCTTGACCCGGTGTTGCCGCGCCAGCGTGCGGCGCAGCGCTGGCGGCACGCCGCTGCCGCCGTGCAGAACAAGGGGAAGGCTCGTCACGGCTTCGATTGCGCGCAGGGCTGCGAAATCGATGCCATCGGACGTTTCTCGCTGCAGGTGAACGTTGCCGATCGAAACGGCGAGGGCATCAACGCCGGTTTCGCGCGCAAAGCGGCTGGCCTCGGCCGCCGACGTCGGACACGATGGCGAACCCTCGGCATAGCCCACCACCCCCACTTCTCCCTCGGTCGAAACCCCGGCCTTGCGGGCTGCTTCGACGACGCGGCTCGTGAGGGCGATGTTCTCGGCCAACGGCAAGGCTGAACCGTCGATCATGACCGAGGTGAAACCGTGGTCAATGCCGCGCGCGCATTCTTCGAGGGTCGTAGAGTGATCCAGATGGCAGACGATGGGGACCCGCGCCTGCTCCGCAAGATGCCGAAACATCTTGCCCAGTATGGGTACAGGCGTATGTTTCCGGCACCCTGGGCCTGCCTGCAGGATGATGGGAATTCCGGTTTCATCCGCTGCCTCGACAAAGGCCAGCGCATCCTCCCAGCCCAGGACGACCAGGCCCGCGACCGCGTAGCGGTCCGTCATGGCGGCATCAAGAACCTGGCGGAGCGTGGCGATCGTCATTTGAATTTAGCAATCATGTCCTTGATGCCGGGTATGGTCTCGATTTGATAGGCATGGACCGGCTGGAAGAACTGCACGAGCGGCCGCTGGCTCAAGCCACCGAGGATGGTGAAGTAGTACATCTCGTAGCCCGGTGCCGCGACACAGGGGTGGTAGCCCTTGTCGAGGATGATCGTCGACCCGTTGACGATGTGGAAGGCGTCGCCGACCTTGCCGTCCTCGCGCTGGACAAGCTGAAGGCCGAAGCCGTGTGCGGGGCGAAAGCGGAAATTGTAGGTTTCATCGTGCCGGGTCTCGAGCGGCATGCGGTCGGTGTCGTGCTTGTGCGGCGGAAAGCCGGACCAGCCACCCGCCCCGACGGTAAAGAGTTCGGATAGCAGCAGGCGACCCACGCGGTCGCGATACTTGCTGCCCAGGATATGCTTGATCTTGCGGTGCGTCTTGGTGTCGTCGGAGCCATATTGCACGAGTTCGATGTCTTGGGCGCGCACGGCGAAAGGTACGAGGTCGCCGTCGAAGCGCGCGCCGGCGATGAAGACCTCGGTTGTGTCCGATGCGCAGATCAGTCGGGTCCTGGCTCCTTGCGGGACATAGACACCTTCGGGCTCTCCGTCCCAGACATCGATGCCGCGCTGGCCAATGCCTGCGAAGTGAAGCCCCTCAACCTCGATGTCGACTGTTCCAGTTGCTGGAACGACTCCTGTCTCGTAGCCGGGAACATTGTATTCGAACGACTGCCCCCGCGACAATTTCACTATATTGAAGTAATTCAAGGGAACGCGCGCATCGTTAGCATCGATAAGCGGCAGGTTACGGTTGTCGGAGGGCGGAATATGCACGTGGGAATCCTCTTCAGCTAAGCGGGCGCGGTATGGCCCCGCATAAATTCTTCGAGTTCGTCGGCGGTGGGGCAGGCCGGAGCGCAGCCGACGCGCGTCACCACGATGGCTGCCGCCGCCGTTCCGCGCCGGACGGACGCGCGAAAATCCAGGCCGGAGGCGAGTCCGGTCACGACGCCTGCCATGAATGCGTCGCCGGCACCGGTCGGCTTGAGCGCCGCTACGCGGTTGATAGCCGTCTCGAAGCAACGGTCACCGTCAAAGGTGATCGAGCCGCGCTCACCCATCTTGTAGACCACCGCCGCATGGCGTGCCGCCAGGTCACGGGCAAGTGCGAGGCCGCCGGAACCTCCCGCCATGACATCGAACTCGACGTCGTTGCCGATGACGATATCGCTCAACTCGGCCGCCCGTCTGCTGATCTCGGCCGCGTCGGCGGCGCTGTCCCACGAGTAGGGACGGTAGTCCACGTCAAGGATAACTGGCACCTCCGCCATCTTCGCCCGCGACATGGCAAGGATGGT
>JAJYBQ010000236.1 GCA_021778935.1 Pseudomonadota bacterium
CAGCCCGCGTACCAGGCCCAGCCCGCCCCGCGGGATTCGGGTTCTCCCGCCGCGCCGGCCGCGCCGTCTCCCTGCAGCGCGGGGACCCAGACCCAGGTCGGTTCGGCGGCCGTCTGCTGCCGGGGGACGATCCGGTCGAGCGCAGCCCGCCGGGCCTTTTGCAGGCGCATCCGCACCGGATAGTCGAGCGCATCCGCGCCCTCGTCGAGGGCCTGACGGATGCGATAGGCGAATTCGGCTTCGTTCATAGCGTGATTCCTCGTGCCCGGAGGGATTTTGCCAGCGCCTGGGTCGCGCGGGAACAGTGGGTCTTGACGCTGCCCTCGGAACACTTCATCGCCGCCGCGGTCTCCGCGACATCGAGATCTTCCCAGTAACGCAGGACGAACGCTTCCCGTTGACGGGCCGGCAGGCGGGCGAGTTCTTCCTCGATGATGTGCACGATCTGTTCGCGCTCCATGGTATCCGCCGCGCTTTCGGTCGTCCGCCCGTCCGGGCTTGCCTCGAGTATCGCCATCGGATCGGCATCGTCCTCGGTCGGGGACAGCGCCGAGAACAGCGTCACCCAGGTCGAGCGAACCTTCTGGCGGCGGAAGAAGTCATGGATGGTGTTCTGGACGATCCGGGCGAAAATCGGTCCCAGTTCCGGGACGGGACGGTCCCCGTAGTGCTCCGCCAGTTTGAACATGGCGTCCTGGACGATGTCCAGGGCGTGGTCGGCGTCGCGCACGGCAAACATCGCCTGTTTGAATGCCCGACGCTCGGCACCGGCCAGGAAGTCCGAGAGTTCGACGCGAGTTGCCATGCAGGGGAGCGGAAGCGAGAACTCCGGCGTTTGCGCAAATTGGTGCAACGCGCTATCGTAACAAGCTTTCGCCGCACCGCCCGTCACGAGCGGGTATGGAGCGGCGTCCGATCAATCTCCAGCAGGATCTTGAGAGGATTCCCCATGCGATCCGTTGTCCCGGAATCGGCGCCCGCCGTTTCTTCCTCCGCTGCGACCGCCACGGCTGCCGCGGTCTCCCCCGCTCCCGAAACCGATTTGCTGACCGGCGCCGAGATTCTCGTCCGCTGCCTGCGCGAGGAAGGGGTGCGCCATGTGTTCGGCTATCCGGGCGGCGCGGTGCTGTACATCTACGACGCGATTTTCCGGCAGGATTTTTTCCAGCACATCCTCGTCCGCCACGAGCAGGCGGCGGTTCATGCGGCCGATGCGTATTCGCGGTCGAGCCGCAAGGTTGGCGTGGCGATCGTTACCAGCGGCCCCGGCGTGACCAACGCGGTCACCGGCATTGCCACCGCATACATGGATTCGATTCCGCTGGTGATCATCAGTGGCCAGGTGCCGACGCACGCCATCGGCCAGGATGCATTCCAGGAATGCGACACCGTCGGCATCACGCGGCCTTGCGTCAAGCACAACTTCCTGGTCAAACATGTCGCGGACCTGGCGCCGACGATCCGCAAGGCATTCCACATCGCGCAGACTGGTCGCCCCGGCCCGGTGCTGATCGACGTCCCCAAGGACATCACCGTCGCGCGGCATGCATTCTCGTACCCGCGCGAACTGCACCTGCGTTCCTACAATCCGGTGGTCAAAGGCCACATGGGGCAAATCAAGAAGGCGGTGCAGTTGTTGCTGGCCGCAGAGCGGCCGCTGATCTATACCGGCGGCGGCGTGATTCTCTCGAATGCCACGGAAGAGCTCGGGCACCTCGTCGATCGCCTGGGATTCCCCTGTACCAGCACGCTCATGGGACTGGGCGGCTATCCTGCCTCGGACACGAAGTTCCTCGGCATGCTGGGCATGCACGGGACGATCGAGGCAAATTTTGCGATGCAGCACTGTGATGTGCTGCTCGCGGTGGGAGCGCGCTTCGACGACCGGGTGATCGGCAGTCCGGGACATTTCGCGCAGAACCCGCGCAAGATCATCCATATCGATATCGATCCGTCGTCGATCTCCAAGCGCGTGAAGGTCGATGTGCCGATCGTCGGCGATGTGCGCGAGGTGCTTGCGGAAATCCTGGCGCAGGTCGATGCGTCGGGCGGCCGGACGGCGGCAATCGATGCCTGGTGGGAGCAGTTGCGCACATGGCGGTCGAAGGACTGTCTGCGCTACGAGCGTAGCGAGACGGTGGTCAAGCCACAGCATGTCGTCGAGACGCTCTGGAATCTGACGGGCGGCGACATCTTCGTCACGTCCGACGTCGGACAGCACCAGATGTGGGCAGCGCAGTACTACCGGTTCGACAAGCCGCGGCGCTGGATCAATTCCGGCGGCCTGGGAACGATGGGAGTCGGCTTGCCCTATGCGATGGGGGTACAGATGGCCAACCCGGGGGCGCAGGTCGCGGTGATCACCGGCGAGGGCTCCATCCAGATGAACATCCAGGAGCTGTCGACCTGCAAGCAGTATCGACTGACGCCCAAGATCGTCAACCTGAACAACCGCTATCTCGGCATGGTGCGGCAGTGGCAGGAGATCGAGTACGGTAGCCGCTATTCGGAGTCCTACATGGATGCGTTGCCGGACTTCGTGCGCCTAGCCGAGGCGTACGGGCATGTCGGCATGCGGATCGACAAACCGGCGGATGTCGAACCGGCCCTGCGCGAGGCGTTCACGACCTACCGTGACCGGCTGGTCTTCCTGGATTTCATCACCGATTCGAGCGAAAACGTCTGGCCCATGGTGCGCGCGGGAAAGGGCTTGACCGAGATGCTGCTCGGCGCGGAGGAACTGTGATGCGCCACGTCATTTCGGTTCTGCTGGAAAACGAGCCGGGTGCCCTGTCCCGGGTGGTGGGGCTGTTCTCGGCGCGCGGCTACAACATCGAAACGCTCACCGTGGCGCCGACCGAGGATGTCTCGCTGTCGCGCATGACCATCGTCACGGTGGGGTCGGACGACATCATCGAGCAGATCACCAAGCACCTGAACCGGCTCATCGAGGTGGTGAAGGTGGTGGATCTGACGGAAGCCGACTACACCGAGCGCGAACTCATGCTGGTGAAGGTGCGGGCGGTGGGCAAGGAGCGCGAGGAAATGAAGCGCATGGCCGACATCTTTCGCGGCCGCATCGTGGATGTCACCGACAAGACGTACACGATCGAGCTGACGGGGGCGACCGACAAGGTCGATGCATTCTTGCGCGCGCTCGATCGCACGGCGATCCTGGAGACGGTCCGCACCGGCAGTTCCGGGATCGGACGCGGCGAACGGGTGCTGCGGGTATAGGGATGACGCCCGCTGGCGCCCGCTTGCGGGGCTCGCGGGGGTGCGGGTTGTAACTACTGGTGCAGCTTATCAATCAGGAGAAATCATGAAGGTCTATTACGACAAGGACGCCGATCTCGCATTGATCCAGTCGAAGCGCGTCGCCATTGTCGGCTATGGTTCGCAAGGCCATGCCCACGCGCTCAACCTGCGCGATTCCGGCGTGAAGGTCACGGTGGCGCTGCGCAAGGGCGGCGCCTCATGGAACAAGGCGGTGGCTGCCGGCCTGGAAGTCAAGGAGATCGGCGACGCGGTGCGAGAGGCCGATCTGGTCATGATCCTGCTGCCCGACGAGAACCACGGCGAGGTGTACCGCTCCGCCAT
>JAJYBQ010000237.1 GCA_021778935.1 Pseudomonadota bacterium
CGGGTCCAGACCTCGGAGAAAAAGAACCTGCTGGTCGATTTCTTCGTCAAGTGGCGGATCACCAGCCCGCGCGAATACTGGATCAGTTTCCAGGGTAGCGAGCGGGCCGCCGAGGACCGGATTTCAATGCTGGTGCGCGATGCGCTCAACCAGGCGGTGAACAAGCGCACGGTGCAGGAGATCGTCTCCCGCGACCGGGCCGCCGCGATGGACGAGATCCGCTCGGCGGTCGAGCGCCGCGTGAGCGACCTCGGCGTGAAGATCGTCGACGTCCGGCTGCGGCACGTCGATTTCGTGCCCGAGATCATGACCGAATCGATCTATCCCCGGATGATCGCCGAGCGCAAGCGCGTCGCCAACGAGCAGCGCGCGATCGGCGCCGCCGAGGCCGAGCGGATCAAGGCGGATGCGGATCGCCAGCGCGTGGTGCTCCTTGCCGACGCCTATCGCGAAGCCCAGCGCGTCAAGGGCGAAGGCGACGAAAAGGCGTCTTCCATCTACGCCCAGGCGTTCAGCGCCGATCCCGAGTTCTTCGATTTCTATCGTAGCCTCGACGCATACCGTCAAAGCTTCCGCAACCGCTCCGACATGCTGGTCGTCGATCCGTCGTCCGAGTTCTTCCGCTACATGAAGGATTCCGGCGCCGCCCATGCCAAGCCGGCGCACTGAGCAGTCCGTTTTTCATCGTGGATCCCTGGCTGTTACCGGAAAACATCGCCGACGCGCTTCCTGAAGAAGCGCGGACCGTCGAACGCCTGCGCCGCGCGCTGCTCGACTGCTATCGCTCGTACGGCTATGAGCTGGTCATGCCGCCGCTGCTCGAGCACATCGAGTCGCTGCTGACCGGCAGCGGCGGCGACCTCGACCTGGCGACGATCAAGACCGTCGACCAGCTGAGCGGGCGCACGGTCGGCCTGCGTGCCGACACCACCCCGCAGGTTGCCCGCATCGACTCGCACATCCTCAACCGCGACGGCGTGGTCCGCCTGTGCTACGCCGGCTCGACGCTGCGCGCGCGCCCGCCGCATCCGATGGCGAGTCGCGAGCCGGTGCAGGTCGGCGCGGAGATCTACGGCGAGGCCCGCCTCGACGCCGACATCGAGGTGCTGGAACTGGCCGTCGCATCGGCCCGCACGCTAGGCTTTGCGGGTGTGCAGATCGATCTCGGACATACCGGGGTGGTACGTGCGCTGCTCGACGGCGTGCTCGATGCCGTGCGCCCCGGGGAAGAGGGCGTCGAGGACGTGCTCTGCGCGCTCGGCGCGAAGGATGGACTGGCGCTCGCTGCGGCGTGCCGGCACCTCGGTGCCCGCCTGGCGCCGGGCGCGGAGCGCGGCCTGCATGCCCTGCTCGAATGCCATGGCGGTCGTGACACGGTTGCCCGCGCGCGCCGGGTGTTGCCGGATTCGGCGCCGCTGCGCGCGGCGCTCGACGATCTCGACCGGCTCGCCGACGCATGTCCGACCGACCGCGTCGGCGTCGACCTCGCCGACCTGCACGGGTTCCGCTATCACACGGGGGCGACCTTTGCGGCGTATGCGCCGGGGTTGAACGGCCCGGTGCTGCGCGGCGGCCGCTACGACGACATCGGGCGGGCGTTCGGCCGGGCACGCCCGGCAACGGGCTTTTCGATCCTCGATCTGCGCGAGGCGGCACAGTCGCTCGCCGGCGGCATGGGATCGGCGGAGCGCGCGATCCGGGCACCGTGGCGCGGCACCGACGCGCGTTTGGAGGAAGTGGTCCAGGCCCTGCGCACGCGTGGGGAAATCGTGGTCCGCGGCGCCGACGCACAGGTTGGCGCGGCCCTCGTGGCGGACCGGGAACTGGTTTGCAAGAACGGAATTTGGGAAATCGCGGAGATCGACCTTGGCACGTAACGTCGTAGTCGTCGGCACCCAGTGGGGGGACGAGGGCAAAGGAAAAATCGTCGACTGGCTGACGGAGCACGCCGATGGCGTGGTGCGGTTCCAGGGCGGGCACAACGCCGGGCACACGCTGGTCATCGACGGGCGCAAGACCATCCTGCGCCTGATCCCGTCCGGCATCCTGCGCGCGTCGGTCGCCTGCTACATCGGCAACGGCGTCGTGCTGTCGCCGCAGGCGCTGCTTGCCGAGATCGACGAACTCCATGCCAGCGGCGTCGATGCCGCGTCGCGCCTCCTCGTCAGCGGAAGCTGCGCGCTGATCCTGCCGTATCACGTCGAACTCGACCGTGCCCGCGAGGTCAAGCGGGGCAATGCCAAGATCGGCACCACCGGCCGCGGCATCGGCCCCGCCTATGAAGACAAGGTGGCGCGCCGCGCGATCCGCGCCCAGGATCTGTTCGATGCGGCACGGTTCGGCGAACTCGTCCGCGAAGCGCTCGACTATCACAATTTCGTGCTGACGCAGTACCTGGGCGCGACCGCCGTCGATGCCGGCGAGGTGATCGACACCACCCTGCAACTGGGGGAACGGATCAAACCCATGGTTGCCGACGTCTCGCATCGCCTGCATGCGGCGATGGGCCGCGGCGACCGCCTGCTGTTCGAGGGTGCGCAGGGAACTCTGCTCGACGTCGATCACGGCACCTATCCGTACGTCACGTCGAGCAACACGGTGGCCGGTGCCGCATGCACCGGCGCGGGCGTTGCGCCGCAACGTCTGCAGTACGTGCTCGGCATCACCAAGGCGTATGCGACCCGTGTCGGTTCGGGGCCGTTTCCCACCGAATTGATGGATGCCACCGGCGACCGCCTGCGCGACCAGGGCGGCGAATACGGCTCGGTCACCGGCCGGCCGCGTCGTTGCGGCTGGTTCGACGGCGCCGCGCTGCGCCGTTCTGTGCAGCTGAATGGAACGACCGGCCTCTGCATCACCAAGCTCGACGTGCTGGACGGGCTGCCCACCGTGAAGCTCTGCACCGGATATCGCGTCGATGGCAAGCAGACCGAACTCGTCCCCTTCGGGGCCGACGAAGTGGCGCGCTGCGAGCCGGTCTATGAAGAATTTCCAGGATGGAGCGAATCGACCTACGGCGTGCGCAACTGGGACGACCTTCCGCTCGGCGCGCGGCAATTCCTCGGTCGACTGTCCGAGGTCGCCGGTGCGCCGATCGACCTCGTCTCGACGGGGCCGGAGCGCGACCAGACCATCGTGCTGCGGCATCCGTTCCTGACGCCGATGCCGTGACCCCGCTCCCCGCGCGTGCGGGGGAGAGGGGAAATGTCGTCCGCGAACTGGTTTTCAACCATTTCGCGAAGGTTTAATCAGGGTGCCCCCATGTCCGAACCCGTCCTTTCCGTCGACTGGCCCGCGTACCATCGCCTCGTCGAGCGCCTCGCGGCCCAGATCCACGAGTCGGGCTACCGCTTCGATTCCCTGCTTTGCCTCGCCCGCGGCGGCTTGCGCCCCGGCGACGTGCTGTCGCGCATATTCGACGTGCCGTTGGCGATCCTCGCGGCCAGTTCCTATCGCGCCGCCGGCGGCACGGTGCAAGGCGAACTCGACATCGCCCGGTACATCACCACCACAGGCGCCGACCTGCATGGCCGTCTGCTGCTCGTCGACGATCTTGCCGACACGGGCGCGACCATCGAGCGCGTCCGGGTCCAT
>JAJYBQ010000238.1 GCA_021778935.1 Pseudomonadota bacterium
CGGCAGGCCATAGCCGAGATAATTGCGCGCCACCGCGACCACCAGGCGGAGGTGCGAAAGAACCAGTTGCCCCGCCGCATCCAGGTCGCCGCGGTCGCGGTATTCGCGGGCCAGCCGGACCTCTTCCTCCGCCTGCAGCATCGGAATGCGGTTCACCGCCGTGACGTAGGCGTCGAAATTGCCCAAGCCGCTGGGCGACAGCGCCAGCGCGGCGGCCCCCGCCGGCAAGGACAACGCGAACTCACTCGATTTCATGGATCCCCTCTCAAGCTCTAGACACTCGGCCATGCGAGCAAATCCTAGCACTCGCGATCCGAGAGTGCTAGTTCGAGCCGGAATGGGTATCAAAGTTCCGGCGAAAATCGCGGGACTTCGTTCGGCGCAAGCCGCCAAGCCGCGGGCAGTGTTGGCCTTTTCGGGGGGTTGTCATTGTTTTTACAGGATTTTTTCGCCGAACTGGGAGGTCCGGGCGGGGCCGGGGTGTACATTGACTTGACGCCCCGGGCCCCGCCGGACCCGTGAGCCAAACCCATGGCCAATCAACGCCCCGACCCCGACGCGCTGCTCGCGCGGATCCAGAACGAAGCCGAACGCGCGGCGCGCGGCCGCCTGAAACTGTTTTTCGGCGCCTCCGCCGGGGTCGGGAAGACCTACGCCATGCTCTCCGCGGCCCGTCGCCAGCGCGACCAGGGGGTGGGCGTCGCCATCGGTGTGGTCGAAACCCATGGGCGCAGCGAAACCGAGGCGCTGACGCTAGGGCTCGAGCGCATCCCCCTGCGCGAGATCGTCTACCGTGACCGGACATTCCCCGAGTTCGACCTCGACGCGGCGCTGCAGCGCAAGCCGGATCTGATCCTCGTCGATGAACTGGCCCACAGCAACGTCGAGGGGTCGCGCCATCCCAAGCGGTGGCAGGACGTGGAGGAACTGCTCGCCGCCGGCATCGATGTCTACACCACGATCAACGTCCAGCACCTGGAAACGCTCAACGACGTGGTGAGTGGAATCACCGGGATCCGCGTCCGGGAAACGGTTCCGGACCGGGTGTTCGACCGGGCGGACGAAGTGGTGCTCGTCGACCTCACCCCCGACGAACTCCTGCAGCGGCTCAAGGACGGCAAGGTGTATATCAGCCGCCAGGCCGAGAGCGCGGTGCGGAACTTCTTCCGCAAGGGCAATCTCATCGCCTTGCGGGAACTGGCACTGCGCCGCACCGCCGACCGCGTCGACGGGGAGATGCTGCAATACCGGCGGGACCGGTCGGTCTCCCCGGTCTGGCAGACGCGCGACTCCCTGCTTGCCTGCGTCACGGCTGGCTCGGACGACGACCGGGTAGTCCGCGCCGCGGGCCGCATCGCAAACCGGCTGGAAATTCCCTGGCACGCGATCTATGTCGAAACGCCGGGGCGCACCCGGATCGGCGACGCCGCGCGGCAGGCGGGGATGAAGGCGCTCAAGCTGGCGCAATCGATGGGAGCGGAGACGGCGACGCTCGCCGACCACGACGAGGTCGCGGCCACCATTCGCTATGCGCGGGACCACAATCTCTCGCGGATGATCGTCGGACATTCCGGGCCGCTCCGTGGTTGGTGGGCCCGCGCCGGGCTGCCCATCTGGCGCCGTTCCTTCCCGGATCGGCTTGCCGGAAGCGCGCCGGATCTCGAGGTGACGATCGTGAGCGCCGTCGACCCGGAGGCGGCCCGGCCCCAGGCGCGCGAGGACCGGTTCCGGATCGAGGCGGGGTCGCTTCCGGCATATGCCGGCGCCGCTGCCGTGTGCGCCGGCGCGGCCCTGGTTTCGGCTCCGCTGCAGTCCCTCTTCACGCTGCCCAACATCGTCATGCTTTTCCTGCTCGCCGTGGTGCTCGTCGCGCTGCGGTTCGGCCGGGGGCCTGCCGTGCTGGCCTCGTTCCTGAGCGTGCTCGAATTCGACTTCTTCTATGTGCCGCCGAAGTTTTCCTTCGCCGTGTCGGATGTGCAGTACCTGCTCACGTTTGCCGTCATGCTGGTGGTGGGCCTGATCGCGGGGCAGCTCACCGCCGGTTTGCAATATCAGGCGCGGGTCGCAAACCGGCGCGAAGGGCGGGTGCGGGGCCTCTACGAAATGGCGCGCGATCTATCCGGTGCCCTGCTTCCGGACCAGATCGCGGAGATCTGCGAGCGCTTTCTCGACCGCGAACTGCACGCGCACGCGATCCTGCTCCTCGCCGACGACAATGAAAAGGTCGTTCTCCCCCGCGACGACGCCGATCGTGCCGATCCCGCTCCGCTGGAACCGGGTATCGCGCAGTGGGCCCTGGATCACGGTGAAGCGGCGGGCATGGGGACGAACACGCTGCCCGCGACCCCGGCCCTCTATCTGCCGCTCAAGGCTCCGATGCGCATGCGGGGCGTGCTCGTCGTCCGGCCCCGCGAAGCCGCCCGCCTGCAGGGGCCCGAGCAGAGCCGATTGCTCGATACGGTCGCGCGCCTTGCCGCCATCGCGCTCGAGCGCGTCCACTACGTCGACGTCGCGCAACGGGTGAGCCTGCAGATGGAATCGGAGCGGTTACGCAATTCGCTGCTTTCCGCCATTTCGCACGACCTGCGCACGCCGCTCGCCGCGCTCGTCGGACTCGCCGATTCCCTGCAATGGTCGGGCGGCGCGCCGGCGCAGCAGAATGCGATCGTCGAGCGCATGCGCGAGCAGACCCAGCGCATGCGCTCGCTCGTCGAAAACCTGCTCGACATGGCCCGCCTCCAGGCCGGCCAGGTGGCGCTCAACCGGCAGTGGAATGCCATCGAGGAGGTGATCGAACGCGCCCTGCGTGCGATGGCGCAGGCGCTTGCCGCCCATGTCGTGCGTGTGCAACTGCCCGCCGATCTGCCGATGGTGGAAATGGATGCCGCGCTCATGGAGCGCGTATTCGACAACCTGCTGGAAAATGCCGGGAAGTTCACGCCGCCCGGCAGCGTCATCGACATCGGTGCGCGCACGGAGCCGGAACACGTCGTGCTGTGGGTCGAGGACAACGGTCCCGGGGTGCCTCGCGGGAAGGAGGAGACGATCTTCAGCAAGTTCGAGCGCGGCCACGTCGAGAGCGCGACGCCCGGGGTCGGCCTCGGGCTGGCGATCTGCCGGGCGATCGTCGACGCCCACGGCGGGAGCATCCGTGCGGAAAACCGGCCCGGCGGCGGCGCGCGGTTCTGGATCGAACTGCCGCGCGGCAATCCGCCGGAGGTTCCGGCAGAATCCGCGGACCCGCAATGAACGCATCCGCCGACAACGCCGCCGCGCCCGCACCGGTCGTGATCGTCATCGAGGACGAAGCGCAGATCCGACATTTCGTTCGCCTCGCCCTGGAATCCGAGGGATGCCACGCGTTCGAGGCCGAGACCGGCAAGCGCGGTCTCATCGAGGCGGGCACGCGCCGGCCCGATCTCGTGGTGCTCGACCTCGGCCTTCCCGATCTCGACGGCACCGAGGTCATCCGCGAACTGCGCAGCTGGTCCGATGTGCCGATCATCGTACTTTCGGCGCGCACGGCGGAAGCCGAAAAGATCGCGGCGCTGGACGCCGGCGCCGACGACTACCT
>JAJYBQ010000023.1 GCA_021778935.1 Pseudomonadota bacterium
ACGACCCGTCCGCGGCCGGCATCGACACGCTATCCATGGGCATGTCGGCCGACTTTGAAACCGCCATTGCGGAAGGCGCAACCATGGTGCGCATCGGCACCGCGATTTTTGGGGAACGGACATGAAGATCGGATTCATCGGCGGCGGCAACATGGCGGCGGCCCTGATCGGCGGCCTGCGCAAGCAGGGAACGCCCGGTTCGGCGATCCGCGTCGTCGAACGCGATGCCGCGCGGCGCGACGCGCTTGCGACGGAATTCGCCGTTGCCGTCACCGACACCCCCGACCGGGACCTGCTCGACGCCGCGGTACTCGTCCTGGCGGTCAAGCCCGGACAGATCCGCGAAGTCTGCCAAACGCTCGATGCGCCCGCCCCCGGCCGGCTCCTCGTTTCGATCGCGGCGGGCATTCCCAGCGCATCGATCGCACGCTGGGCCCGCACCGAGTCGGTCGTGCGTGCGATGCCCAACACGCCGGCGCTGATCGGCGAGGGGATCACCGGCGCCTTCGCGCGCGACGGCGTGACCGCAGCCCAACGGGACGCCGCCACGCGGATCCTGCAAGCCGTCGGGGATGCGGTCTGGTTCAGCGACGAAGGCATGCTCGACACCGTGACCGCCATCTCGGGCAGCGGCCCGGCGTACGTGTTCTATTTTCTCGAAGCGTTGCAGGACGCCGCGCAGCGCATGGGGATGGATGCGGCCCAGGCGCGCCATTTCGCCGTCCGAACCTTCACCGGCGCCGCCCGACTCGCCGCGCAATCGCCCGAGAGCGTCGCCACCCTGCGCGAGCGGGTCACCTCGAAGGGCGGCACGACCGCGGCCGCGCTCGCGCAGTTTGCGCAATCCGGCCTCCATGAAGCGATCGTCGAAGGCGCGCTCGCAGCCCAGGCGCGGAGCCGGGAACTGGCACGGGAACTTCCCGGCAGTTGACTGTATTTGCCTAGGCAAGTATATTTTCTGCCTAGGCAAACATTGAATGACCGCCATGACGCAACCCGACAACCCCCGGCCGCTGCCGCCTGTGCGGCCCGGCTATTACCGCGGCGAGTCGTACCGCATCGAAGAAAGCGTCGGCTTCCTGATGAAGCAGGTGGTCGAGATGCTGTCGCGCGCGATGGACGAGCGCATGGAAGAATACAGCCTCACCGATGCGCAATGGCGGCCCTTGCTCATGCTGCAGCGCCACACCTCCGAAACGGCGACCGGCCTGGCGCGCAACGTGGGCTGCGATGCCGGCGCCGTCACCCGGATGATCGACCGCCTGGAAGACAAAGGACTGGTGCGGCGCGTGCGCAATGCGGACGACCGGCGCGTCCAGAACATCGAGCTGACCGACGACGGGAAGAATGCCGTTGCGGTGGTGCCGTACGTGATCTCGGATGTGCTCAACGCCCATCTCGCGGACCTTTCCGACGCGGAAGTCGAACAGCTCAAAGGCCTGCTCAAACGCATCCTCGCCCGTGGACGGCAATCCCATGACGGCCGCTAAGAACGTTCCGCGGCCGCGCCGCACGCGCGCGCCGTATTTCCGCCTTCTGTCTCCGGCGCTCCTTGCCGCGCTGCTGGTGGTCGGTGGCTGCGCATCGACCCACGCCATCGCGCCGAAGGAAACCCTGCCGACGGCGGCGACCGTCGCGAAGCGCCTCGACCTGCGGCCCACCCCGGCCGCGTCGCTGCCCTCGGCGCGCTGGTGGACGCGCTACGGCGATGCCCAGCTCACCCACTGGATCGACCTCGGACTGGCCGACAGTCCCGATCTGCACATGGCCCAGGCGCGCCTTGCGCGGGCACGTGCCGAGATCGCTTCGGCCAATGCGGCATCCATGCCGACGCTCTCCATCGACGGCAACAGCATTGCGCAACGCTATTCGTCGACGGGCATCTTCCCGCCGCCCTTCGGGGGCATGATCCATACCGTCAACACGCTGGGGCTCGACTCGGCCTGGGATTTCGACTTTTCCGGCCACATCGCCGACCAGGTCGACGCCGCGCGCTGGCAGGCCCAGGCGCAGGCGGCCCGCCGCGACCTGGCCCGCGCGCAACTCGCCGCAGGCATCGCTCATGCCTACTTCACGCTTGCCCGCGAACAGGCGGCGCGACGCATCCTGCTCCAGACCGAGGAAGCGCGCCGGCACACCCTTCGGCTCGTCAAACTGCGGTTGCGCGCCGGTCTCGACACCCAGGTCCAACGGCACCTGGCCACGGTTCCGGTCCCCGTCATCCGGGAAGAGATCGCAGAGGCCGATGAACGGATCGCCCTCGCGCGCCACGCCCTGGCGGTGCTGGCGGGGCAGGCGCCGCAGGCCGCCGATCACGTCGATGCCCACCTGCCCGGCGGGCCGGCGCTGAATCCGCCCGCCGCGCTCCCGTTCGATCTGCTGTCCCGGCGACCCGACATCGCCGCCGCGCAGGCGCGCGCGCGCGCCGCGCTGCGCGATGTCGACGCCGCGCGGGCGGCGTTCTACCCGGACGTCAGTCTGAGTGCACTGGTGGGCATCAACTCGATGACGACCCAGAGCTTTTTCCAATATGCCAGCCGCATCTGGCAGGTCGGCCCGGCGATCCATCTGCCGATCTTCGAAGGCGGGGCGCTGCGCGCGAACCTTCGGGCCAGCAGTGCGGACGCCGACGCCGCGATCGACGACTACAACGCCACCGTGCTGGGCGCGGCGCGCGAAGTCGCCGACACCCTGACGTCGATCGGCTCGGTACGCCAGCAACGCGAACAGCAGGACCAGGCCACGAACAACGCGCTCGCGGCCTACGACCTTGCCCGCGTCCGCTTCCGCGCCGGCCTGGGCGACCGCCTTGCCGTGCTGAACGCGCAGGAGGCCGTGCTCCGGCAGCGCCGCGCGGCGCTCGATCTGCGGTCGCGCGCCGCGGCGCTGGACGTCACTCTCGCCCTTGCGCTGGGCGGGGGCTATTAACGGTTCACCAATCGGGCCAATTCATGGGAACGGAAACTCCTGCATCCGCTGCGCCATCCACCCCTCCTGCGGAACCGACCGCCCCGGCGACGTCGCCGTTGCGCCGGCCGGCGTTGCTCATCGCATTCTCGATATTCCTCCTCGTGGCCATCGGCGCCGCCGCGTACTGGTTCTTCATCGGCCGGAACTACGAGGACACCGACGACGCCTACGTGAACGGCCGGGTCATCACGATCACGCCGCAGGTCGCGGGCACGGTCGTGACCGTGGGCGCGGACACCAACGACACCGTCCGCGCCGGCCAGCTGCTGGTCCGGCTCGACCCGGCGGACACCCGCGTCGCGCTGGCCGCGCGCGAGGCGGAGCTGGCCCAGGCGGTGCGGCACACGCGGTCGCGCTTTGCCGACAACGGCGCGCTGCGCGCCGAAGTCGCCTTGCGGGCGGCCCAGCTTGCGCGCGCCGAGGACGACCTGCACCGACGCAACGCGGTGCGCGGCACGGGAGCGATCTCGCAGGAGGACCTGCGCCACGCCGAACTGGCCGTCGCCACCGCGCGCGCCGCACTCGAGAATGCCCGGGAGCAGTTGCGCGCCAACCTCGCTTACACCCGGGGAACGCAGGTGAAGACGCATCCCGACGTGCTCGCCGCCGCCGCGCGGGTGCGCGCGGCCTATCTCGACTGGAAGCGGGCGCGAATTCTCGCTCCGGTGACGGGGCAGATCGCGCGACGCAATGTCCAGGTCGGGCAGCGGGTCGCCCCGGGAACGCCGATCATGGCCCTGGTCCCGATGGCCAACCTCTGGGTCGACGCCAACTTCAAGGAAGTGCAGATCACACGCATGCGCATCGGACAGCAGGTGCGACTGGTCGCCGATCTCTACGGCAACCACGTGCGCTACCACGGCCGGATCATCGGCTTCGCCGCCGGCACCGGCGCGGCCTTCGCCCTGCTCCCGGCGCAGAACGCCACCGGGAACTGGATCAAGGTCGTCCAGCGCGTGCCGGTGCGGATTGCGATCGACCCGGAGGAACTGCGCGCGCATCCGCTGCGCGTCGGGCTGTCGGTGCGCGCAACCGTCGATGTGCGCGACGACCGCGGCCCGCTGATTTCGCTGCACAACCCGGCGGCCCCCGACGACCGCACCGACGTCTATGCCGGCGTGCTGCGCGAGGCCGACGCGCTGGTCACGAAAATCGTCGCCGAGAACCTCGTCACCCGATGAGCGCCGCCGCGAACAACGGCCCTCCGGGCGGCGGCCGCGCGCCGCTGCCGCCGCTGCACGGCACCAAGCTGGCGGTGGGCACGATCGCGCTCTCGCTCGCGACGTTCATGAACGTCCTCGACACCTCGATCGCCAACGTCTCGATCCCCGCGATCGCAGGCGACACGGGGGTGAGCCCGGACGAAGGCACCTGGGTCATCACCTCGTTCGCGGTGTCCAGCGCGATCTCGGTCCCGCTCACCGGCTGGCTGGCGCAGCGCTTCGGCCAGGTCCGCATCTTTCTCGCGGCCACGCTCGCCTTCACGCTGGCCTCCTTTCTCTGCGGCCTTGCACCCAACCTGCAGGTGCTGATCGCATTCCGGATCATGCAGGGTGCGGTCGCGGGTCCGATGATCCCGATGTCGCAGGCGCTCCTCCTGTCGAGCTACCCGCCGGAACGTGCCGGCTCGGCCATGGCGATGTGGGCGATGACCACGCTGGTCGCGCCGATCGTCGGGCCGCCGCTGGGCGGCTGGATCTCCGACAACCTGTCCTGGCCCTGGATCTTCTATATCAACGTTCCCGTGGGCATCATCTCGGCCACGATCACCGCGAGCATCTACCGCCATCGTGAATCGGCGATCCGCAAGCGACCGATCGATTTCGTGGGTCTCATCCTGCTCGTGCTCTGGGTCGGATCGATGCAGATGATGCTCGACAAAGGCCGGGAACTGGACTGGTTCGCCTCGCCGGTGATCATCGCCCTCTGCGCCACCGCGATCGTTTCCCTCATCCTGTTCCTGATCTGGGAACTGACCGAGGCGCACCCGATCGTCGATCTTGCGCTGTTCCGCATCCGCAACTTCGCGGTCGGCACTTCCACGCTGGCGCTGGCCTATGGATTGTTCTTCGGCAACGTGATCTTGATTCCGCTCTGGCTGCAGCAGTACATGGGTTACACGGCCACGCAGGCGGGTCTTTCGCTGGCCCCCGTCGGCGTGCTTGCGCTCGCGCTGTCGCCGTGGGTCGGACGCAACGTCAGCCGGTTCGATCCGCGCATGCTCGCATCGGTATCCTTCATCGTGTTCGCCTACGTGATGCTGATGCGTTCGTGGTTCTCGACCGACGCCGATTGGGATACCGTCGTCCTGCCCGCGGTGATCCAGGGCGTCGCGGTCGCCTTCATGTTCATCCCGACGACCACCATCCTGCTCTCGGGCCTGCCGCCGGAGCGCATCCCCGCGGCGACGGGCCTGTCGAATTTCTTCCGCATGAGCGCGGGGGCGTTCGGAACCTCGATCACGACGACCTGGTGGGATGATCGCGCCCGCCTGCACCACGCGCGGCTTTCCGAGGGCATCAGCGACTTCAGCACGCCGGCCAACCTGGCCATCGGCCAGCTGCACGCCGGAGGATTCACCAAAACCCAGGCGCTCGGCATCATCAACCGGATGATCGATGTGCAGTCGTACACGCTGGGGGCCGACGAACTGTTCTATGGCGCGGCCGCGGCGTTCGTGCTGCTGGTGGCGGTGGTCTGGCTGGCCAGGCCCGGAGCCATCGGGGCGAAGGTGACGGTGAGCGACGGGCACTGATCGGCACGCAGGCACCGCAGGACCGCAAATCGGTCCTGCGCAGTCGCGTTTCACCAGCCGGTCAGGACAGCATCGGCGCCACCAGCCGGTACCCAAGCCCGCGCTGGGTCTGGATCGTGGACGCGCCGAGCTTGCGCCGCAGGTGGTGGACGTAGACCTCGATGGTGTTGCTGTCGGCGCCGCTGTCCCAGCCATAGAGCGCCGACTCGATCTGCGCACGCGAAACGATGGCGCCGGGACGCCGCGCCAGCGCCATGAGCACGGTGAACTCCCGCGCCGACAGATCGATGGGTTCGTCGCACAGCGTGACCAGACGAGCGGTGGTGTCGATCGCCAGCGCGCCCAGCACCTTGCGTTCGTCGACCGGCCCGTGCATCCGCCGCCGGATCGCCCGCAGGCGTGCGGCGATCTCGTCGCATGCCACCGGCTTCACCAGGTAATCGTCCGCCCCGGCATCGAGGCCGTGCACCCGATCGGCGACGTGCTCGCGCTCGCTCATGATCAGCACCGGGGTCTTGACGCGCCGGTTGCGCGCGATGCGGATCAGATCGATGCCATTGCCGTCGGGCAGGTCGACGTCGGTGATCACCGCTTCATATGGATCGGCGTGCTCGCCCCGGGCGAACCAGGCCGCGCGCGCTTCCGCCGCCGTGCGGACCCAGTCGACGTCCTTCTGGGAAAACTGCTGGAGTCCGGCTTTCAGGGACCGCCCCAGGGTCACGTCGTCTTCGATGAGTAGCAATCGCATCGCTTAATTCTCCAGAGAAATCGTGCTAGCCGCGTTAGGCAAACCATTGGTGTAATTCACGCTCACGTTCGCACCGTTGACGAACCATGCAGGAACCGCCGTGGTGGGCGTCCCATTGCAGTCGTGACAAAACGTGGTGGTCCCGGTGGTCCACGTAAGTGCGACGCCGTTGACCGAGAAATTCGCCCCACTCAATCCCGTGACGACCCCCTGGGTTTCCGCAGACGAAGGCGCGGCCCCGAGGAAGGTCACGCTGTAGACCGTCAGCGAACCGTTGGCGTACGTTCCCTCGACCTCGACCGGCGTGCCGGACGTGGCCAGGTTCGATGCGCTGCCGTTGACGTAGACCGCGTTCGACGTCAGGGTCACGCTCATGCTCGTGCCGACCGGATAGGTCGTCCCCGTCCCGGTCCCGGCCGTCAGCCGGAAGGTTCCGCCGCTGGAGCTGTAGTTGCTCACCGTCCCCAGGTAGTCGACGGTCGCCCCCGCCGGCGGTGCCGTCGACGCGGTCGTCACGCCGGTTGCGATGACTTGATCGCCCTGCCCCGTCCCGCCGGTCGTGACGCCGCCGGGGTTGCCGGTGATCTCGACGTAGATGCCGTTCCCCAGCACGGGCGCCGACGGCGGCGTAACGCCGGCGGGAATATCGACCAACACCCCACGCACCAGGAAGTTGCTGTTGCTCACGTAGCCGGTGATGGTGCCTTTCAGGCTGACCTGGGCTCCCGCCCCCGGCGCGCTGTATGCGCGCACCGTCGTGGCATGCAGGATGCCGGTCGAATCGGGTTGCCCGGTCACCACATACGCGCCGGGAACCCAGGTCGAGAGTCCGGTGCCGTTCAAGAGTCCGCTCGCACTCAGATCGACCGGAATCCCGTCCACCAGATATCCGGTCATGCCACCAGTGGCGAGCAAACCTTCCACCTGCACCGTGGCGTTCACTCCGACGAGGCTATGAATCCGCAGCGTCGCGGCGGTGATCGTGCCGCCGCTCAGCGGCTGCGCGCTGGAAACATTCACCACCTGCCCATCCGCAAGCGCGACGCCAGCCGTGAGAAGACTCGTATCGGATGTGAGCTGCACCACCGTGCCGCTACCCTGAACCGTGAAGGTCTTTCCGGAGGAATTCGAAGCCAGGTTGGACACGATCCCGGTGATCTGGCTCGTCTGACTTGACGACGGCAACTGCACGATGCGCGTGGCCTGGATGTAGCCGTTGCCGCTCGAGTCGATGCCGAACAGTCCATGCACCTCGACCGGCATGCCCCCGGTCAGGTCGGCGAACTTGGTCAAGCCGACGTAGAAGGTGACCGGACCCTTCGCCGGATCGATGTTGGTCGTCACCGTTACGCCGTTGACGACGAAACTGCCGGTCACGCTGTCGGCATTGATCGCCGGCGTTCCCTGGATCGGGCCGATCAGCGAGGGCTCGACGGTCATCGCCACCGGGCTGTTGCCGCTCGTCTCCACGCGCATCCGATCGCCCAGTCCCACCGATGTGGCCGCAACCTGCGAGCTGTCGCTGTTCTGGTAGTACTTGGGTGTCTCGCTGTCGTACTCCTGGCCATCGACCCCGACGCTGCCGAACGCGACCACGGTGCCGATCGTCAGGCCGGTGCCGCCGGTGCCGACGCCCCCGAGCGCCGCCAGCGCGACGGCACCGCCGCCGCAGGAACTCAGGGCGGCCGCGCCGAGGAGCGGCAGCGCCGCCGCGACCAGCCATGCCGCCGGTCGTCGCGCCCAGGCCAGGAGCAAATTCGAGGTCGTCGCCATGAGACCGTCCTATTCTTTTTCCAACGTATCGGGCTTCGCTTCGGGAACCCGCGTCTCCGCGCCCGTTCCCGCCGCCTCCGGCCCCTGCGACCAGTAGTAGGCGCCGAAGCGCATGCGGTGCGTCGCGTCGTCGCGTCCCTGGTCGGCTTCATAGCGGCGCAGGGCTTCGGCGATCATTTCGCTGCGCGCCTGCGCCCACAGCTTGCGGGCCAGTTCCGCCAACGCCTGCGCCGACTCCCCCGTGACGCCGTCGGCGAACACGCTCTGCTCGAGCATCGGGTCGTACCCAAGCAGGTTGCCCACCGCGGCGCGCGCATGGTCGGAGAGGTTCGCCCCGAACAGGTCGAGCATCTCGCGCGACCCCGGCGGCGGCACGAAGCCCTCGCGGTTCGGCATCACCGTCTCGACGCCCTTCACCAGTTGGACCTGGACCAATCCCAGGCGCACCAGCTCCGCCAGCACCGTGTACGGATGCACGTCCCGCGTGACGCTGCGCGCCAAGGTCTCGAAGGACGGCTCCTCGCCGTGCCGCGCCAGCGGCTTCGGACGCCGGCGCCGGTCCCGATACAACGGGTCCTGGACCCAGCGCGCAAACACCTGCGAGCTGATCGACGCCTCATGCGCCACCCGTTCGCCCAGCGCGCCCTGGCGCCACGCCCGCACGTCCTTGCGGTGCACCCCGCTCAACGCGCTCAGCGCCGAGTCCGTATCCGGCTGCCCGGTCCGCAGCAGCTCGATGCGCGCCTGCTCGAGGATCAGCGGCTTCAGCTGCGCGGCGAGCCGCGTGTAGTCCACCCCGCTCGCCAGCAGCATGCGCAGCATCGGCCCCAATACGACCGCTGCCGCACGCAATGCGTCGTCGGCCGCCGGCGCGGGCTGCGCGGGGGCGGCAAGGCTGGCGATCTGGCGCGGTGGACGTCCCATGAACGCAGTGTAGCAAAAAAAATTAATGCGTGGTAAATTTTCCCACGTTACGATGCGTTTCGGTAGCACGAATTCGGGCGCGGGCGGAGCGAGCAGACAAAGCCGGACGAGCCCCCTTCCACCCTCAGGAGACACGACATGTCCATGCGTCACCCCATGAAGAACCGTTTTGCCCCGGTCGCCTTGACCCCGATCGCCGCCGCGCTCGCGCTGACCCTGGCGGCCTGCGGCGGAGGCGGCGGCTCCGCCGCCGGCGCCGGCACCTCGGTCAAGCTCGCCGGCACCGCGATCGATGCGCCGATCAGCAGCGCCACGATCACGATCACGTCGGGGGCCCCGGCCAGTGCTGGCGGCACCCCGCTCGGCACCGTCACCACCACCGCCGGCGACGGCAGCTTCACGCTAAACGGCATCGTCCTACCTGCCGGCAGCGTACCGATCTTCGCCAACGCAACCGCACCGAACAACACCGTCGTGCTGAACAGCTATCTCGGCCAGTCCGACGCCCTCGCCGCCGCGGCATCGCTCACGACGCCCATCACGCCGTCCAATCTCCCTGATCTCGACGTCTCGCCGGTCACGACCGCCGCGCTCGCGGTCTACGGCCAGGTCAACAATGGCAGCTACGCCAGCCTCACGCCCGCAACCTACGCGACGAATCTGAGCGCGTACCGCAGCGAGATCCTCGCGATCGCCGCCGGAATCAAGGCCGTGGGCGACAACCTGTGCACGCCCACGCTGCCCAGCGGCGCCGGCAACACGACGACCAGCCTCGCCGCCTATCTCGCCGCCAATTCCAACCTGACCAGTGGCACCTCCATGACCCTGTCCACCGTCGCCAATACCCTCGGCGGCAGCTGCGCTGCCGCACTGGCCGCCCTGCCGGGCGAAATCGCCGCCGATCCGGACTTCGGACCGGAACTGGACCTCGGCGACGTGATCGATGCCAATGTCGCGCCGGTCGTGACCGCGGGCACCTACCAACTGGAAGGCGTGATCGCGGAGATCCGCGCCCTGGCGGCGACCAGCACGGCGGGAAGCACCTCCGTTCCCGCGACCGTCAATCCTGCGGCGGTCTTCACCGACGCCGCGATCACCGTCGATGCCGCCGGCAACATCACATCTTCCGACGGTAGCGTCGGGGGCACGGTGACCGGCAACCTCGTTTCGATGACGGTCAAGACCGTGATGGCCGGAACCCAGGAGCAATACAACCTGCGCCTCAAGCTCGGTGTGCTGCCGGCTACCGTGCTGACCGGCGGACCGGCCTATGTGGTCGAAGGCGGCGGCACGAACATCACCACCGGAGTGCTGACCAACTTCGAAGCGGTGCTTGCCGCCACGACGACTTCCGGCGGCACCACCAGCGTTGCGCTGCCAAACTGGACGGGCTTCGGTTCGACGCCATCCGAGTCGCTGGACGGCGTCAGCTGCCCGGCCGGAAACTTCGCAATCCGCCTCAACGCCTCGTTCTTCGGCTCGAGCGTGACCGGCGGCAGCTTTGGCGAATGCGTCGCGCCGGCGAGCGGGGGGGCTGTCTGGACCATGACTCCGCCGAGTTCCAACACCGGGGAAGATTTCGAACTGGATGCAAGCGGCATGATGTCCCTGCGGTCGACGTCCCCATTCACCGCAGCCAACTGGGGCGAATACACCACAGCCACAACGCCGGCGGTCAGCCTGCCGTTCGTGCTCACCACTGGTACCAACGGTGCAAGCTATACCCCGCCCGGCACGACGGCGATCCCCGGCATCGCCTACTACGTCATGGGCGCGCACACCATCGTGTTCTCCAGTGCCTCCGGCAACGGACTCCTCAGCCTGCGCGGCAATTCGTTCCGGCTGAACAACCTGGTTGCGGAAACCCAGCAGGAAAGCGTGGATGGCGGTTCCGGCTCGGTCGCGGTCTTCCACGGCGGCGACCACTAAGCCATGCCCGCCCCGGCACCGCAGGAAGCCTCGCGCGCAACCGGGCCTCGGCCCGCGTTGCGCGCGATCCGGGCGGCTCATCCTGCGCTGACGGCGTTCCCCAAGGCCCAGCTCCGCTGGGCCTTGCAGGAGCGCCGCCTGCGGGTGGCCTATCAGCCGATCGTGCGCCTGCATGACGACCACGTCGTCGGTCATGAAGCCCTGGCGCGCATGCTCGCGCAAGACGGCACCATGCTGGCGGCGGAATCGTTCATCGATGTCGCCGCCGACATCGCCTTCGAACCCCATATCGACCGCGACATCTCGGCGCAGGTGATGCTTGCCGCGCACTCCGATCCCGAGCCGGTCACCGCCGAACGCGGCAAGCGCTTCATCAATTGCTCCAGTGCGTTTCTGAGCGACCCCGCCAGCGTGCAACTACTCGCCGACCACCACCAGCGATGGCATGCGGCGCGCGCACAGGCCGGCGACGAGGAAGCGCCTTGGGTGCTGGAGATCACCGAACGCAATCTCGACGTCAGCCCGAGGCGCCTGCGCGACAGCGTGGCGCCGCTGCTCGACCTGGGATTCCAGCTCGCGCTCGACGACTTCGGCAGCAAATGCAGCGCATTCCCGCATCTGCTGGAGATGCCGATCCGCTACCTCAAAATCGACCGCACCCTCGTCCAGGCCGCCGTCACCGATGCGCGGGCCGAACTGGCGCTGCGCCGGGTGGTCGATCTCGCGCAAGGGCTGGGATCGCTCCCCATCGCGAAAGGGATCGAAACCACCGCCACCCGCGACCGGGCCCAGGCCGCGGGCGTGACCTGGGGGCAAGGCTATCTGTGGGCCGCGCCCACATCGCAATTCGACGTCGAGGACATCGCACACTGAAGCGGCTGCGCCCCGAACGGGCGCAGCACACCATCCGGCGGATCGACCCGCCATGCTTCCGGCCGGGTTCCCGACGCATCCCCGTCACCACCCACCGGCACCGCGGATTGTCTCGGCGCTTTTGCGTGTATGATTTTTTGGTTTGCCTGTTTCTCGGCGGCCTGCCGCCGTTTCCCCTTTTCCCGAATTCCAACGATTACCTTGAGGTGACGGAATGAATCGAGTGATCACCGCTGCTGCCGCTGCCGCGATGCTGGCTTTGGCCGGTACCGCGTACGCGCAGCACCACAACGACCAGAGCATGGGCAACGCCGCATCGGCGAGCGCCGACCAGACCGTGGCCTTCGTCAACGGCCGTCCGATCAAGCGCTCGGAAATCGACCTGGTCGTCCGCGAACTGCACCAGCCCGACACGCCCCGGCTGCGCGCAGGCATCCGCGACAAGCTCATCGAACTGGACGTTCTGATGCAGGAAGCCCGCCACCGCCGCATCACCGACCGCGAAGGCGTCCGCTTCCAGGCCGACAATGCCGCGCGTTCGGTCTATATCCAGGCCCTGCTGCGCGACGAAATCGCCCGGCACAAGCCCACCGAAGCCCAGATCCAGGCCGAATACGACCGGGAAGTGAAGCTTGCGGGCGACAAGGAATACAAGGTCCACCACATCCTGGTGAAGACCGAGCAGCAGGCGCAGGACATCATCGCCCAACTCAACAAGGGCGCGAGCTTCAGTGCGCTGGCGAAGAAGGACAGCCTGGACCCGGGCTCGGCCTCCAACGGCGGCGCGCTGGGCTGGGCGCCGGCGGCGGCATACGTACGGCCGTTCGCCGATGCCGTGACCGGGCTGCATAAGGGTCAGGTCGGCCAGACTCCGGTGCACACCCAGTTCGGCTGGCACGTGATCCGCCTGGACAACGAGCGCCCGATCCACAACCCGTCGCTGGATGAAGTCAAATCGCACATCGTCCAGGCGCTGGAACAGCGCGAGGCGCAACAGTTCATCGCCTCGCTGAAGCAGAAGGCGTCGGTGAAGATCGTCTCCACCAACCCCTGACCGCCCTGCCGCCCTCCTCCGCTTGCGCGGGGGAGGAGCGCATCGCAACGCGCCGGTGCCGCAGCTCTCTGCAGCGCCGGCGCGTTTTTCTTTTTTCGCCGATCCGATTTCCGGCTCAGACTGCCGGCTCGTTCCCCGGTTTCCACTTGACGCTGCAGCCGATCGAGGCACGCTGCTCGGCGATAGGCGCCATGCCGGCCAGCAGGCGGTCGGTTGCTTCCCGCAGATCCTTGCCCGTGGCCGTGATCGCGTTCTTCGGCCGGGCGTCGTCGAACTGGCCGTGGTATGCAAGGCGCAGGTCGCCGTCATACAGGTACAGGTCGGGCGTGCATGCCGCCTGGTACGCTTTCGCGACCGCCTGGTCGCCATCGACAAGATAGGGGAACGCCAGCCGCTTCGCCACTTCGGCGATGTGTTCGGGCGTTTCTTCGGGATATGCCACCGGGTCGTTCGGGTTGATGCCGACCACCCGGATCCCGCGCTCCGCATAGTCCAGGGCGTATTGCTGCAACGCATCGCGCATGCACAACACGTACGGGCAATGATTACACATGAAGATCACGAGCGTCCCGCGCGATCCGGCGCAATCGTGCAAGCGATGCATGCGCCCTTCCCCATCCGGCAGCGCGAAATCCGGCGCCGGCGAACCGATTTCGATTGGATTGGACGATGCCGCCATTCCTTCTTCTCCTTCCGAGTTCCGAATCCATTGTCCCGCGATGAGCGCACCGATTTCCGGCCCGCCCCCGATTCCGCTATTGTATTGACCTTTGGCACCCCCACGAGGATCACGATGGCTCATTCCCCATTCCGCGCATTCCCGTCGATCGCCGCACTCTTCGCAATGGTTCTCCTGCTGGCACTGCCGTTCCGCGCCCATGCCGAATCCCGCGAGGAACTCAACGCCGACGTCCACGAGGCGGTGCAGAACCTCTATCACACGAGTTCCGCGGCCCAGGAACTGGCCGGAAGAGCCGCCGGCATGCTGGTATTCCCCAAGGTGCTCAAGGCCGGCTTCTTCGTCGGCGGCGAATACGGGGAAGGTGCGCTGCTCATCCATGGACGCACGGCCGCGTACTACAACATCGCGTCGGCATCGATCGGTTTTCAGCTCGGCGTGCAGGAGAAGAGCGTTGCAATCCTGTTCATGACGCCGGAGAGCCTCGCCAAGTTCCGCGCCAGCGAAGGCTGGAAGGCGGGCGTCGACGGCTCGGTCGCCATCGCGACCCTCGGAACGGGCAAGACCATCGACACGAACACCGCGCAGAAGCCGATCATCGGCTTCGTCTACTCCAACAAGGGACTGATGTACAACCTCACGCTCGAGGGATCGAAGATCACCCGCATCGACAAGTAGCCCGGGTGGCGATGCGCCCGGCGCGACGAAAGACGAAAGAACCAAAAAAGCCGGCGCCTCGCGCCGGTTTTTTTCGGCCGCCGCCGGCGCACTGCGTTGCCCCTGCAGGCGCCCGGCCCCGTGAAAGCCCACCGCCAACGAGGTCTCTGCCGCGGCGAAATGATGCATCTTTTCGACAAAATACATCTTTTGTCAAAAGAGCAAGGGGTCCCCCCTTGTGCCTGCACCCCGGTGCAGCGATATCCTGACTTCGTTGTCGCACGGACAAGCATTTTCACTTTCATTCCGTACGCGCCTCGAAGTGACCGCGAACAATAAACTCACAATCGGCAAGCTGGCCCAGACCGCGGGGGTGCGGGTTTCCACCATCCGGTATTACCAACGGCAAGGCCTGCTGCGCGAGCCCCGGAAACCGGAGCGAGGTGGGTTTCGATCCTACGAAGAAACCGACCTCACCCGCCTGTTGTCGATTCTCCAGGCAAAGGGGCTGGGGTTCACGCTGGCAGAGACGGAGCTTCTTCTCGACTCCCTGGATCGGCGCGATTGCAAATCCATTCTGGATCTCGCCGGCCAGAAGCTGCGTGCCGTCGAAAAGCAGATCGACACCCTGGAAAAGGCCCGCCAGGCCCTCGCCAGCCTGCTCGGCGACTGTATCCAGGATTGCCCGGATCCGTGCCACGTCATCCGCAACCTCGCGGCCCAGAACATTCAAACACTCGATGGCGCGTAGCCCATCGCTGCTGCGAACCGCGTCGCGCGATTTCCTCGACACCGTCTCACCACGATGCCCGATTCCTCCCAGCATTGGCGTTCCGCGCCGGACCCGCAAAGCCGCGACATCCTTGCAGCGATCCGTCAACTCGATGCCGCCGACGATGCGCAACTGCGCTGGCTGCTGGGGTTTCTCGGCGACCTGGTCTGCGGCGATGGCGGACGCATGCATGGTGCAACAGCGCGGACCGGGCCAATCGGCTTCGAAGCGTGGTTCGCGGCCTTCGACCGGACGCTGCACCAGCCGTCGGACCCATTGCTCCGCCAGGTCGCCCTGCAGTTCCGCGCGATGTCGGACTGCGCCGGTGCACTGCAGTCCCGGACCCGTGAACGAATCACTCCGGCCGAGTTCGACCGGTTCGCCGACGCGGTGGTGCACTACCACGGGTCGCTGCGTGCCCTCGAGCGCGCACTGATCCACGAAGCCTGCATGGCCGACCCGCTGACCGGGGTCTGGAACCGCAGTTCGTTGACCGACCGTCTGGGGGCGGAACGCGACCGCGTACAGCGGCACGGCGGCCCTTGCAGCCTGTCGATGATGGACCTGGACCATTTCAAGGATGTCAACGACCGCCACGGCCACGCCGCTGGTGATCACGTCCTGCGAGCGGTGGTGGCTGTCGCGAAGCAGCACCTGCGCCGCTACGATCTGATTTTCCGCTACGGCGGCGAGGAATTCCTCTTCTGCATGCCCAACATTTCCGCGCCCGAGGCGCGGAACGCGATGGATCGGATCCGCGAGGACATCGCGGCCTTGCACCTCGCGCTCCCCGACGGCGGCGCCATATCCATCACCGCGTCGTTCGGCGTCGCGGAAATGGACACGCACCACCCGATCGAAGCCAGCATCGAACGGGCCGACCGCGCCCTGCTCACGGCCAAGAGCAGCGGGCGCAACCAGGTCCGGATATGGAGCATCGCCGCCTCCGCGCCGCACACTGGCTCGGGCTGGATTGCAAACCCAGGCCCGGAAGGCGTATAAAAGAATCCCGGTGCGTTTCCGTTTCCGGAAAGGAGACGATCATGGAAGACGTCCTATCGAGCCTGCGCTTTTTTGCGCTGCTGATGGCGGCCGTCCTGCTTCTGGGGATTGTGTTCTCCGCAATCGCCTGAACGACAAGCTCGCGCCTGCCGGCCCCCGCCTCGGGCGGGGGCCCGCGATCAGCGCCGGGCGACGATGACCGCCTCGTTGCCGCCGGCGAAGAGGTGGACGTTGGCCGGCATGTCCACCGCGGCGAAGGCGTCGACGATTTCCTGCGGACGCAGGAAGTGATTCCCTTGCACGTGCTCGCCCAGGTTCTGGAACGCCATGGCACGACGGGAAGGATCACGCAGGTCGGAACGCTGCGCAGGCCACGCCGGCTCCCAGATCACGATGAACCCGCCCGGCCTGACGTTGTCCCGGAACCATTGGAACACGGGCTCACGTCCTTCCTCCCACACGTGATGCAGGGCGCGATTCATCGCCACGAGGTCGGCCGGCTCGTCGAGGGTGAACTGCCGGATGTCGCCGACCGAGAACCGCACGCGATCCCCCAGGCCTTCCGCATCGGCGCGCTGCTGCGCCTGCGAAACGTTCTCCGCGAAACCGTCCAGACCCAGGCCGCGCAGATTGCGGCACCGGCGCGCCAGCGCCCGCAGGTACCAGCCGTTGCCGCACCCCAGATCGACCGCCAGGCCGCCGCGGCGATCGATCTCGGCAAACGCCGGAACCGCCGGAACGATGGTGTTTTCGAACATCGGCGCGAAGTTGGCTTCGAGCATCGGACCGAACCACGGCAGCAGCGTCTGCCGTTCCGCCAGGACGGACTCCCCCGGACGTTCGCCGGTCCGCATCAATGCCGCCGCGCGTTCGGCCATGTGCGCGGTCAACACCGACTGGATCGCCATCGGCATGACACTGCCTTCCACACCCGGAACCATGGCCGCTCCGCTTGCCGTGAGCGAAAACGTTTCGCCATCGACATCGAGATATTCGAACGCATAGGCCGCATCGCACCAGCGGCGCACGTACCCTTCGTCCATGGCGGCGGCCCGCGCCAGCGCGGCCGGTGCCG
>JAJYBQ010000239.1 GCA_021778935.1 Pseudomonadota bacterium
TCCCCGCCGTTCGCGGAAAAAATCCGACAGCAGTGCGCCGCACTCGTCGCCGAGCACCCCGCCGTGCACCTGCGCGTGGTGGTTGAGCCGCGGCTCGGCAAACAGGTCGACCACGCTTCCGCAGGCGCCGGTCTTGGGGTCGGCGGCGCCGAACACCACGCGGGCGATGCGCGCATGCTGGATCGCGCCCGAACACATCGCGCAGGGTTCCAGCGTGACGTACAGGGCGCAGTGGTTCAGGCGGTAATTGCCCAGCGCCGCGGCCGCGGCGCGCACAGCGCGAATTTCCGCGTGCGCGGTCGGGTCGGCGCCGCCGATCGGCCGGTTGAACCCGGAAGCGATGACGATGCCCTCGCGCACCACCACCGCGCCGACCGGCACCTCCCCTTCGGCGCGGGCGATGCGGGCCTGCTCGAGCGCGAGACGCATGAAGCGTTCGTCCAAACCAGGTTCCGGTGTTTCCAATCGCGGCGAATCCAAAGGAGGGGAGATTGCGAAGGCCGATGGGGAAGCGATCTGCTAGTCTTGGCGCAAGTATATGCTTCCCGTTTTCTCTGCTCCGACCACCGAAGCCCTCAACCGCGAGTGCTTCTGCGAAAGCCTCGACCCGGAGGTCCTCGCGCGGGAAATCGACCGGGAATTGGGCGAGCTCGAGGAGCCGGGCATTCCTGGTTCCGCCGGTCCGGGCCGGCAACGCATAGCGGACTGGATGCGGGCCCGCTGTCCCCACGTCTTCGCGCCGCAGCCGGTGTTCATTGCGCCGCCGCAACTGGCGCGCATCCGCGAGATCGTCGCCGCAGTGGAAGCCATCGTCGCGCTGCCTGCCTACCGCGACGCCGTCCTGCGCGAATCGCCGGACGTGGCGCGGCGGACCGGGCGCAGCGACCACCCCGACCCGCGGGACGTTCCCGGCCCCCGGGGCGTATTCCTTGGCCTGGATTTCCACCTCGACGACGGGGTGCCGCAGCTCATCGAGATCAACACCAACGCCGGCGGCGCGATGCTCAACGCCGTCCTGGCGCGCGCACAGCGCGCGTGCTGCCCAGCGATGGCGGGACTGGTGCCGACCGCGACGAGCGTCGACGCCTTCGAGCGCGCGATCGTCGCGATGTTCCACGAAGAGTGGCGCCTCGCCGGCGGTAGCCGGCCGCTGCGCTCGGTGGCGATCGTCGACGAGGATCCGCAGGCGCAGTATCTCTACCCGGAATTCCTGCTGTTCCAAAGGCTGTTCGAGCGCCACGGCATCCGGGCTCGAATCGCCGATCCGGCGACCCTCGCGGTGCGCGACGGCCGCCTCTGGATTCCGGCGCACGCCGGGAATCCCAGCGCGGATTTTCCGGTCGACCTCGTCTACAACCGGCTGACCGATTTCTACCTCGATGATCCACGCAACGTGGCGGTGCGGACGGCATTCGAGACGGCGTGCGCCGCAGTCACGCCCAACCCGCGGAACTACGCGCTCCACGCCGACAAGCGGCGGCTCGTCTGGTTGAGCGATCCGCTTCGCCTGGGCGAGTTGGGAGTCCCCCCCGCGCTCTGCCACCTCCTTGCCGCACACGTCCCGCGCACCGAACCGGTCGGCGCGGACAACGCCGAACGCCTGTGGAGCGAGCGGCGGCACTGGTTTTTCAAACCGGCCACCGGCTACGGCGCCCGGGCCGCCTACCGCGGCGACAAGCTGACGCGGCGGGTCTGGGAGGAAATTCGCGCCGGACGATACATCGCCCAGCGCTTCGCCGCCCCCGCCGAGCGGGTGGTCGCCGAAGGCGGGACGGCGTTGAAATTCGACCTGCGCGCCTACGCGTACCACGGCAGGGCGCAATGGGTGGCGGCACGCGTCTACCAGGGCCAGACCACCAACTTCCGCACCCCCGGCGGCGGCTTCGCGGCCATCTATTCAACCACTACGGCCGGTACCGCAGCTTGATGCCTGTTTTATTTGTAACATTTTCTCGAAAATCCGTTGACAGCGGATTGCCGCCGGCGGAAAATTCGCCGCATCGCAACAACGGGGAGTCACCCCATGGACCACTGCTCTAGTCGATCTTGGAAGTAACAGCGGGATCCGCGGCAAGAGTCCATTTCTCCTCCGCCGTCCCGCCATTCGCGGGACGGTGCCCCAAGCAAGTCCGTCATGCAGCGTAGTTTTTCCCGTCCGGTATGCCCGTGGGATACCGGGTCGGTCTTGCGCTGAGCACCCTCCTCATTCGTCGTTTCGACCCGTCGCCGGCTTGCCGCCGGTCGCGAGTCTCTGCTTGGAGGTGCGCATCATGACGCGCAAAATCATTCGTTCGGCGGCCTTCGCCGGCATTTCGACCGCAGTTGCGAACTGGATTTCCGGGACATGGCTGGGTCACCGGTTCGCCCGGCTGTCCGCGACCCATGTCCGCGGCGGCGCAGCATGGCATTCCAGCCCCGGCGCCTACGGCTTGCTCGCCGGCTTCCACCACGACTGAACGGAAATGGCCATGACGGTACAAACCCCCGCCATGATCGATTCCGGCACGGCATCGTGCGCGGGCACCCCCACGCACGATGCCGTGCTCGACAGCGCCCATGTCGGCGACATCCACGGCGCCTTCGGCAGCATCGCGCAGCATGACACCGGCCCGCGCACCAGCCTCGCGCACCGCATCCGCACCTTGCTGGCGATCCTCGGCCCCGGACTCATCGTGATGGTGGGCGACAATGACGCCGGCGCCTTCAGCACCTACACGCAGGCGGGCCAGAACTACGGCACCGCGCTACTCTGGACCCTGCTGCTGCTCGTGCCGGTGCTGTACGTCAACCAGGAGATGGTGCTGCGCCTGGGCGCGGTCACCGGCGTCGGCCATGCCCGGCTGATCTTCGAACGGTTCGGGAAGTTCTGGGGCGCGTTCAGCGTGATCGACCTCTTCCTGCTCAACGCGCTGACCATCGTCACCGAATTCATCGGCATCAGCCTGGCCCTGGACTACCTCGGCATTTCCAAGTTCTGGGGGGTATCGATCGCCGCGCTCGTCGTGATGGCGGCGGCGAGCACCGGCAACTTCCGGCGTTTCGAACGGTTTGCGCTGCTCCTGGTGTTCGGCAGCCTGTTGCTCGTGCCGGTGTTCCTCATGATCCCGCCGCCGATGGGCCAGACCGCCCATGACCTGCTGGTGCCGCACTTCCCCGCCGGCGGCAAGCTGGGCGACGTGATGCTGCTCGTCATCGCCATCGTCGGCACCACCGTCGCACCCTGGCAGCTTTTCTTCCAGCAGAGCTACGTCATCGACAAGCGCATCACGCCGCGCTTCATGAAGTACGAGCGCATCGACCTGTGGCTGGGCATCGTCCTGGTCGTCGTCGGTGCGGTCGCGATGATCGGGTTTTCGGCCGCAACCTTCGCGGGCAAGCCGGAATTCGGCAATTTCTCCGACGCCGGCGCCGTCGCCGTCGGCATGCAGAAGTACTTCGGCCGGATGCCGGCGGTGCTCTTTTCCCTGGCCCTGATCGACGCCTGCATCGTCGGCGCCGCATCGGTCTCGCTCGCCACCGCCTACGCGCTGGGCGACGTCTTCTC
>JAJYBQ010000240.1 GCA_021778935.1 Pseudomonadota bacterium
TTGGCGATTGCGCCCCCGACGGCGCCGCCGGCGAACAGCCCAAGCGATTGCGCGGTGTTGTACACGCCGAGTGCCAGCCCCCTGCGTGCCGAAGGTGCGGTGCGCGAGACCAGCGACGGGATCAGCGCTTCCATCACGTTGAAGGCGACAAAGAAGAAGAACAGCGCGGTGATGAGAACAACCGGATCGGTGTAGCCGAAAGCGAATCCCAGCATGACCAGGATCATCAACGCCACCGAAGCGATGAACACGGCGCGCATGTGGCCGTGCGTCTCGGCCCAGATGATCCCCGGCACGGCGACGACGAACGAGCCCAGTGCGACCGGCAGATAGACGAGCCAGTGCCGGTGCACGCCGATGCCTGCGTAGTGCAACAGTGCCAGCGGCACGACGACGAACATCGCCACCTGCGTGAAGTTGACGACGAAAATGCTGAAGTGGAGTCGGAGCAACGCAGGGGTGAACACGGACCCTCGCGGTGCGCCCCTGCCGATCTCCTCGGCGGGCGCGCCGATCGGCACGTCGGGCACGACCCACCGGATGACGGCGATCGCGACCAGCGCAAGCACGCCGGTCAGGTCGAACATGCCGGGCACCCCCATGAAGCGATAGAGCAGCGGGCTGGCGACGAGCGAAACGATGAAGCTCATGGCGATGGTCATTCCAACCATCGCCATCGCCTTGGTCCGATTGCGATCGCGCGTCGAATCGGCGATCATCGCCGAGATCGCTGCCGAGATCGCGCCCGCTCCCTGCACCGCGCGGCCGACCACGATAGTCATGAGCGTGTGCGCCCCGCCGGCAACGAACGAGCCGAGCGCGAAGATCGCCATGCCCACGATCATGACCGGCTTGCGACCGAAGCGGTCGCTGGCGAGTCCGAAAGGGATCTGCAAGGCCGCCTGGGTCAGCCCGTAGATGCCCAGCGCCAGGCCGACCAGGAAATGATCGTCCCCGTCGGGCAGTCCTCGTGCGTAGATCGAGAACACCGGCAGGATCAGGAACAGGCCCAGCATGCGCAGTCCGTAGATCGAGGCCAGCGTCACGCTGGAGCGACGTTCCAAGGCGCTCATCCGGGTGGGCGGGAGCTTTGCAGGCGTTCCGGAAATGGCGCTGGACGACGCGGATTCGCGCATCGAATGGGCTGCGGCTGCAGATCGATTTGATGGAGGCATTGGTCGCGATGGAATGCTGGATCGGGAAGAGGCGCGGATTGCCTCTCCCCGAACGGGCGGATGAAGGGCAACCGTCCGCAAGCTGCGGGAGGCATTCCCGTGAGTGTAATCGGGGTGACCGGTTGCGTCACCGCAGTTCTCAACTTCGACGTCCGGGAACGCGCGGGACCTGCGCGCAATGGCAGCGACTCGATCCGGCGACCGGGACAAGCGGACTCGGGTCCGGTGGTGTCGACCCGCGATAGCCTCTTGCGCCGATGCTTTGGGGGTTGGTCGATGCGCGTCGTCATCGTCGGGTTGGGCAAATCCGGAACGACCGCGCTCCTGTACGCCGTGCGTGCCGCCATGCCCGCCGACACGCAGCTGCTGTTCGAGCCGCGCAGCAAGGTCGCCGTGCAGGGACCGAACGTCGCTGCGAAAGTGCTGCTTCACCCCGCGCATCCGGTGGAGCAGCGCTTCTACCGGCAATTCGATCGGGTGGTCCTGCTGGTGCGTGACCCGCGCGATGTCCTGATCAGCCGTGCGCTGTATCGCATCTTCGGCGCTACCCGGCTGCTGACCGATCCGGCGCGACTCGACGTGTACATGGCCCTGCTGCGTGCCAAGGAAGCGGACCCGCGGTCGGTATCGATGCTGCGCATCAACACGCTGTTCGAGCGCCTCGTCGGATCGCAGGTGCACTCGGACGCAGGCCGCCAGCGGGTGCTGGATGACGCAATTGCGTTCCACGACGCATTCCCGGATTGCCTGGTGTACAGGTACGAGGCGATGGTCGGCGGGCAATTCGACGCGCTCGCAGGGTACCTGTCGCTCGATGCATCGGCGATGAGACCCGATGTGCCGGCGGAACTCGGTCGCGTCGTTCGCTCGCGCCGCGCCGGGAACTGGCGCGACTGGTTCTGCGACGCCGACGGCGCACATTATCGGCCGTTGCTGTCGGCCTACATGCGCCGCTACGGCCACGAAGACGACTGGATGCTTGATCCGGCGCCCGTGATCCGGTCCGAGGAATGCACCGGCTACGTCGAGAGGCTCTTGCTCGAGCGGCGCGGCGGCAGGCCCGCATCCGCCACACATTGAGGGCAGACCGATGGCAGCCCGGGGACAGGGCGCTCGTCCCGGCCCTCGGCAAGGTGACTGCGCCGTGTCCGTCCCGTCCCGGCGATCATCCTTCCTTGTGCAGGCGCACCACGAAATGCACGTGCACATCGGCGCCGATCACCTTCGTTGAAAGCCATTCGCCGACGCCGATCGCGAACGCCGCGCGGTCGATCGTGAGTTCGCCGTCCATCGTCGCCGCGTCGCCGTGGGATTCCCATCGGAACGGCACCTCGATCGGCCTGACGATGTCCTTGACCTTGAGCGTGCCGACCGCGAGATATCGATTCTTCCCGGCGCTGCGCACGTCCGTTGCGTGAAACTCGGCAACGGGGAACCGCCCGGCGTCGAACCAATCCGGCCCTCGAATGGCTCCATTGATCTCGTCGCTGTTCATGTCGGCACTGGGTACGGCAATGACGACGTCGATACGGCTCCGGGCAAGATTCGCGGGGAAGGACTCCACCGATACGTCGAACTTGCGGAAGAGCCCGGGCGCGGGGGAGCGTTCGAAGCTCGCGGTGAATCGGAGCTCGCTGCCGGCGGGATCCATTCTCCAACCCGCGGCGTGCGCATCGATGCCCAGACTGCCGACGAGCACGGCCAGCATGATCACGCGCTTGCTCACTGGGCTACGTTGGTGCTGCGCACTCCGGTATTCGCCTTCGAAGCGGCCCTTCGGGCTCACGCGCGTCCCCGGACCTGCGGCAGCATGCGGGTCAGCACGTTGTTTCGCCTAAGCAGGTGATGCCGCAACGCGGCTCCGACGTGCAGCAGCAGCAGTACCGACAGTCCGATGAACAGTGCGAGGTGCACCCGGGCGGCCAGCCGCGCGAGAGCATGATCCGGTTCCACGATTCCCGGCAGGGGCACTTGCCAGAAGATCCGGAATGGGATGTTCGCAGCGGAATTGACGACCCATCCGGAAAGCGGCATCGCGAACAGCATTGCGTAGAGCAGAAAGTGGCCGAGATGCGCGGCACGTCTTTCCCACGGGGCAATGGCATCCGGCAGGTCGGGGACCGGATTTGCCAGTCGCCACGTCATCCGCAGCACCATCAACACGAGGATCAGGACGCCTGTCGATTTGTGCCAGACGAACAGGTCGAGCTTCAACGGCGACAGTCGCCACGACACGGCTGCCAAGCCAAGGGCGAACTGGGCCCGCTGGTTTCCAGCCTGAACCAGACGCTGCAGAATCTCCAGCAGCTGGATGCCTCGGTGAAGCACCAGAGCACCCAGGTGCCTGAACTGGCCGCCCAGCTGGATG
>JAJYBQ010000241.1 GCA_021778935.1 Pseudomonadota bacterium
CGGACTGCCTGAACGTCGCGGATGCGCAGCGGCAGGAGTACGACCTCGAAGGGCAGTACGCGGTGGATCAGACCTTGCTCGCCGAGCGCTATGTCGCGGTCTACCAGGCCCTCGGCGGCGGCTGGGAGAACTATGGCGGTCCGCCCAAGATCCGCATGCCGCAACCGGCGATCGTGGCGATGTTCCGGCGCCTGGCCAATCCCGGCACCGGACGCTGATCCCCCCAAAAAAAACGGCCCGGACATGTCCGGGCCGAAACGTTTCTGAGGAGAACCCGGAAACCGCATCGGCGGTTCCCGGGGTGCTGCGGGCAGTGTCTTAGAACGCGTGGCGCATGCCGATGGCGATGATGCGGTTGCTGTAGCCGGGAGCCGAACTGGCCCAAGGGTACGTGACGACCGCCTGACCACCGGAGGCATTGTCTTTCATGATGCCGGCGTACAGGTCGGTCAGGACGGTGAACCGGTAGTCCGCCAACAGGGTGTAGTAATTGACATTGCCGGCCGCGGCACCGCCGGTACCGTTGCCATAAGCCGGAACGTTGATGTGATAGACCGCTGCCGACAGGGTGAACGCGGAGGTGACATGCTGGTTGGCCCCGAACCAGAGCACATTCTGGAGCTTTGTGGCGCCGCCGAACGGGTTGGTATTCACGGCCCCGACCGGGTAGCCGAAAAGCGACCCGATATTGTCGGAACCGGGGTTGGACGGATTGCTGAGCTCTTCGCGTTCGTAGCCGCCGTGCAGCGACGTTTTGCCGAGGTCGTACTCGGCCGAGAGCAGGAATGCCTTGGTATTCACGGCGTTTACCCCAAGTGTTCCGGGGGTGCCGGAGCCATGGGGGAAGAGGGTTCCGCCGCTGCCCTGGCCGATCCCGAAGTCCGTAAACGCATCCTTGAACGATTCGAAGCCGCCCATCACCGACAGCGGGCCGTGCAGGTAGACCGCATCGAGCTGATAGGCGGTCTGGGCGGTGCTGGAGCCCGCGACGCCGCCGAACTTGTACAGCGCGCCGAAGGTGAAGTCGCCGACCGGGATGCTGTACTTGATGCTGTTGTCCACGCGCGAATCGTCGGTCTCGCCGCCGCCGCCATAGCTGCCCGAGTATCCCAGCGGCGAGAAGTCCTGTGCTTCGCCCAGGGGGTCGGTGATGGCCATGTTGTCGAGGAAGAAGCTGGTGTTGCGTCCCGCCGTGACGGTTCCCCAGGAGTCCGACGAAATGCCGGCAAAGGCGCCGCGCGAGAAGAGCTGACCGGAGATCGCGCTGTCGAGCGAACCGGTACACGTCGTCGTACCCGGGTGCGGGTTGTTCGGATTGAACGGCGCCATGCAGCCGCTGTTGTTCGCGACGCCCGCCGCGGCGTTGGAAACGTTGCCGGTCGGAACGTTGACGGCCGATTCCAGCTTGAAGATCGCTTTCAGACCGGAGCCCAGGTGCTCTTGTCCCTTGAGGCCCCAGCGCGACTGGCTCAGGCCGCCGCTGATCATGCCGGTCGCCGATTTCAGGCGGGTATCCTGCGGGATCGGGCTTTGCGACACCGGGAAAGACGGGTCGAAGTTGTACGTGTGCTGCACATTGGCGACGCCGACATCAAGGATGCCATAGAGCTGCACGCCATCGGGATCGTCCGCGAATGCGGCGCCGACAAAGGCTGCCAGCGCCAGCGGAGCAAACTTGATCAGGGACTTGCGCAAGGTGATCTCCAGAATTATTGATGAAGGGTTGGTAAGCTCGCGACGCAAGCCTAGGTCGGTACGGTTACATCTTTATTACATGTCGTAATTTTCCAACGACGCCCACCCCGGTCCACACAGATATCCCCGGCGCCGGGCGCAGCGATTGTTGCCATGTCGTGACGGCGGGTTTGGGCGCCGGCGGGCAAGGTTCGTACAATTGGCGCTGTGCGGTCCGGCGGTCGGTACGCCTGCCGGACCGGGGAGAAGGAGGTACGCCATGGATGCATTGCGGGGCGCAACGGCGCTCGATGAACTGCTGCGGGTCGTGCAATCGGCCTTGACCGTCGTCACGGGCACGCCGCCATCGTCACGTCCTGATCCGGGGAACCCGGCGCGGTCGGTCGAACTGTCGCCGGTTCTCGGCGATGCGGACAAACGGCATGCCGCCGGCCTGATGCGGGTCAATCATGTCGGGGAGATCTGCGCCCAGGCGCTGTATGAGGCGCAGTCGATGGCCACCCGGGATGACGGCCTGCGCAGCGTTTTCCGGCAGGCGGCGGTGGAGGAGGCCGACCATCTCGCATGGACGCGCCGCCGCGTGGAGGAACTCGGTGGCCGGGTGAGTGCCCTGGTGCCGCTGTGGTACGCCGGCGCTTTCGGGATCGGACTCGCCGCGGCCCTCGTCGGCGATCGCCCCAGCCTGGGATTCATGGCGGAGACCGAGCGGCAGGTGGAGGAGCACCTGCTGGACCATTTGCAGAAACTGCCGCCCCACGACCAGGTTTCCCGGGCGATCGTCGAGCAGATGAAGCTCGACGAGGTCGGCCACGCCAACACCGCGGTGGCCCGGGGGGGCGCCGACCTGCCTTTGCCGGTGCGGTTGGTGATGAGGGCCGCAGCGAAGGTGATGACGACGACCGCCTACTGCATATGAAGCCCGCGGCCCGCTCGCGGCGCCACGTCCGGCGAGTTCTCCGCTTACAGCGTGTCCACCACCTCGACTTCGATCTCGATCTTCGCCGTCTTCCCGATCATTGCGCCTGCCGAACAGTATTTTTCGTGCGACAGTCGTACTGCGCGTTCCACCGCATCTTGCGGTAGCGACCGGCCGGTGACGACGAAATGCATGGTGATACGGGTAAAGACCTTGGGGTCGGTCGCCGCGCGCTCGGCGGACAGCCGTACTTCGCAGCCGCGCACGTCATGGCGCCCGCGCCGGAGGATATGCACGACGTCGTACGCCGTACAGCCGCCGGTGCCGGCCAGCAGCAATTCCATCGGACGAGGCGCGAGGTTGCGTCCGCCGCCTTCGGGCGCGCCGTCCATGGCAACCAGATGACCGCTGCCGGTTTCGGCAACGAACGTCATTCCTGACGGCCCGCCCCAGCGAACAAAGCATTCCATGACGTCTCCCTCCGCAAAACCCCGATTCTGCCTGATCAGGTCGATCAAAATTTTCCCTCCGCCGTATCGCACGTCCGCCTGTGGCGCGATGGCACAGCCCGCACCCGCATTGCATCCACCCCCCGCCCTTTCGCTCCGAAAAAACTCCCGCTTGCAGGGGGCTCGATCAGGCCGTACAATGTGCGGCTTTTCCCGGTCGGCAGAACCTTTTTGACGCCATGAAGACATTTTCCGCCAAACCGCACGAAGTGCGCCGCGACTGGTTCGTGGTCGACGCCAACGACAAGGTGCTGGGTCGGCTCGCCTCGCAGATTGCCCTGCGCCTGCGCGGCAAGCACAAGCCCGAATACACCCCGCACGTCGATACGGGCGATTTCATCGTCGTCGTCAATGCCGGCAAGCTCCGCGTCACCGGGGCCAAGGAAACCGACAAGGTGTACTAC
>JAJYBQ010000242.1 GCA_021778935.1 Pseudomonadota bacterium
GTGCGGATGCTCTTCCAGCAAGGCCTGGGCGATTGCGATCGAATCCGTCCAATGCAACATCGCGGGGCTCATTGCTTACCCTCCTTCACCTGGTTGATCGAATACCGCGGGATCTCCACCACGAGGTCCTGGTCGGCAACGATCGCCTGGCAGGACAGGCGCGAACGCGGCGTCAGTCCCCACGCCTTGTCGAGCAGATCGTCCTCGTCTTCTTCCGACGGCGCCAGCGAGGAAAACCCTTCGCGCACGATGATATGGCAGGTCGTGCAGGCGCAGGAGAGTTCGCAGGCATGCTCGATCGGTACACCCGCCTCGAGCAGTGCGCGGCAGATACTTTGCCCGCGCCGGGCCGTGACCGTCGCGCCCTCGGGGCAGACGTCCTCATGGGGAAGAACTCGAATCGTCGGCATGTTTACGTATTTCCCGTCAAGACCTCGTCGATCTTGGCACCGGCCAGGGCCGCGCGGATCGACCGGTTCATCCGCAGCATCGCGAAGTTTTCGGTCACCGCGGAGATCTGTGCGCCAGCCCCGGCGATCGCATCGGCATCGCCGGACTGTTCCGCCGCCGCCAGTTGCTCGACCGCCGCATCGATTTCCGCCCGTTCGCCGATATCCAGGAGATCCCCGTCCGCCCGCAGCGCCGCCCGGGTTGCCTCGATCATGCGCCGCGCCTCGACCTGCTGTTCCCGCAGCATGCGCTCATCGCGATCCCGCTCCGCCGCACCGAGCGAGTCGGCAAGCATGCGCGCCACCTCGTCGTCGCCCAGGCCATACGACGGTTTGACCGTGACCGAGGCCTCGACGCCGCTCGTTGCTTCGGTGGCGCTCACCGAGAGCAGCCCGTCGGCATCGACCTGGAAGCGCACGCGCACGCGCGCCGCCCCGGCAGCCATCGGCGGCAGGCCGCGCAACTCGAAGCGCGCGAGCGAGCGACAGTGATCGACCAGATCCCGTTCCCCCTGCACCACGTGCAGTGCCAGGGCCCGCTGCCCGTCCTGGAAGGTGGTGAAGTCCTGCGCACGCGCGGTGGGGATCGTCGAGTTCCGCGGGATGATGCGTTCCACCAGCCCGCCCATCGTCTCAATGCCGAGCGACAGCGGAATCACGTCGAGCAGCAGCCAATCGTCGCCCGGCGGACGGTTGCCGACCAGCAGGTTGGCCTGCATCGCCGCGCCCAGCGCCACCACCTGGTCGGGGTCGATACGGTCGAGCGGCGGCTGACCGAACAAGTCCTCCACCGCCTTGCGCAGGTGCGGCATGCGGGTGGCGCCGCCGACCAGGACAACGCCATCCACCTCCGACACCGCAATCCCGGCATCGCGCAGGGTGCGCCGCGCCGCATCCACGGTCTTCTGGATCAAATGCCGGGTGATTCCGAAAAACGTCTCCCGCCCGATGTTCAGGTTGACCCACCGGTGATCGGAAAGCCGCGCCTGGACGGTGGCGCGCTCCCGCGTCGAAAGCTGCTCCTTCGCCGCGCGCGCGCGCGCCGTGAGCAGCCGGACATCCTCGGGAGCGAGTAGCGAGAGATTGGCCTGTTCGAGGATCCAGCAGTACAGGCGGTGGTCGAAATCGTCGCCGCCCAGCGCACTGTCGCCACCGGTCGCCAGCACCTCGAACACCCCTTTGCTCAGGCGCAGGACCGACACGTCGAACGTACCGCCGCCCAGGTCGTAGACGACAAACACGCCTTCCGCGCCGCTGTCGAGCCCATACGCGACCGCCGCCGCCGTCGGCTCGTTGAGCAGCCGCAGCACGGGGATCCCGGCAATCCGCGCCGCGTCGCGCGTCGCCTGCCGCTGGGCATCGTCGAAGTACGCCGGAACCGTGATGACGGCGCCGGTCAGCGCGCCGCCCAGCGACCGTTCGGCACGGTCACGCAGCACATGCAGAATGTCCGCCGACACTTCGACCGGGCTCTTGATCCCGGCCGCGGTGCGCAGTTGCAGCATTCCCGGCGCATCGACGAAATCGTAAGGCAGGTTCTCGATATGGGCGATATCCGGGTGGCCACGGCCCATCAAACGCTTGGCCGAGGAAATGACGTTGCGCGGATCGCTTGCCTGATGCCGCTGCGCCTCGGCGCCGACCACCGGCGGCGTGTCACCGCGATACCAAACGACCGACGGCAGCAAGGCCTGACCTCGTTCGTCCGGCAACACCGTCGGCGCGCCGCTGCGCACCGTCGCGACCAGGGAGTTCGTCGTCCCGAGATCGATGCCGACGGCCAAGCGGTGCTGATGCGGCGCGGCGGCTTGCCCCGGTTCCGCGATTTGCAAAAGAGCCATGATCAATCCGCGGTGTCCGCGGCCATTTTTTCGATGAATTTTTCGACGAACAGCAGTGCCCGCACGCTGTCCGCCGCGGCAGCGTAGTCCCCCTGTTCGTCGATCTCGCAGGTAATGCGGCGCAGCAGATCGGCACGCGCAGCCTCCACCTCCTGCATGAGCGCGCCCCGGACATCCGGATCCTTCTCCTCCTCCCAGATTTCCCGCCAGCGCATCTGGGACGCGAGGAACTCCGCCGGCATGCGCCGGGACGCGGCACCGTCCGGGGCAGCGCCGTGCATGCCGCACAGGTAGGCCGCGCGTGCGCTATCCGACTTCAGCGTTCGATACGCCTCATTGGCATGGCTCGCCATCTGCATCGCCACGCGCTGCTGCGGGGCTCCTGCACCCACATGCCGATCGGGATGGACGTGGACAAGCACTTCGCGATACGCGGCGGCCAGGCGCTGCGGTTCGATCGCGAAGCGCGGCTCCAGTCCGAAGAGGGAAAAATATTCCGGTAGCGAGGACACGACAGAAGATTCGCCGGAATCCCGCAGGACGCGGGATCCGGAACGCATTTCAGACCCGGAACGACTCGCCGCAACCGCAGCGGTCCTTCTCGTTGGGATTGTTGAACTGGAAGCCCTCGTTCAAGCCCTCGCGCACATAGTCGAGTTCGGTGCCGTCGAGGTAGGCGAGACTGCGCGGATCGACCAGAATCCGGACCCCATTGCTTTCGAACTGAACGTCCTGCGCGTCGGCCGCGTCGGCGAACTCCAGTTTGTAGGCCATGCCGGAACACCCGGTGGTCTGCACTGCGAGCCGCACGCCGACACCCTTGCCGCGCCGCTGGATATACGCCGCGACGTGGCGGGCGGCGCGCTCGGTGAGAGTGACTGCCATCGGCCTACTCCTCTACGCCGCCGAAAGCGCAGGTGCCGCCGATTCCTCGGTGTCGCCGCGCTTGCTGCGGTAGTCTTCGATTGCCGCCTTGATTGCGTCCTCGGCCAGGATCGAACAATGGATCTTCACCGGCGGCAGGGCGAGCTCCTCGGCGATCGCGGTATTGCGGATCTCCATCGCCTGATCGAGCGTTTTTCCCTTGACCCACTCGGTGACCAGCGAACTCGACGCAATCGCCGAGCCGCAACCGTAGGTCTTGAAGCGCGCATCCTCGATCACGCCGTCTTCGTTGACGCGGATCTGCAGCTTCATCACGTCGCCCCAGGCCGG
>JAJYBQ010000243.1 GCA_021778935.1 Pseudomonadota bacterium
CAACGCCCGCCACCGCGGCCGCGTCGATGACATCGATGCGCTCAACGATTTCCTTTTGCTTGATCGCCGCCAGCAGCAAGCGGATGGTCGCCAGGCGCTCGGCTTCGCGCGCGCGCATCGCAGCCTTCATGTCCTCGGTGATCCGGTCCTTCAAGCTCGTGCTCATACTGCTTTTCTCCTCCGGAACAAAAAACGCGCCATCCGGCGCGTTTTCCCGATCTTGCCGTGGCGCGGACACTCGCGCTCCGCGCGCCCGATCAATACAGCTTCTTCGGCAGCATCTGGCTGCGCAGACGCTTGAAATGGCGCTTGATCGCCGCCGACTTCTTGCGCTTGCGCTCGGCCGTGGGCTTCTCATAGAACTCCCGGGCGCGCAATTCGGTCAGCAGTCCACATTTCTCGATGGTGCGCTTGAAGCGGCGCAGCGCCACTTCGAATGGTTCGTTTTCCTTGACTCGTATCGTCGGCATCCAGGTTCTCGCTAGGCGGGCGTGGCGCCCGTTGGAAAGCGTGGGATTCTAGCCGGTTTTCGGGAAGTTTGCCAAGGACCTGCCGGTACACTCCACGGCGGGAATTTTCCCGGCAACGTACCATGCGGAAGCCGCCGCCGTGCATATCCTCGGCATTGAATCCTCCTGCGACGAAACCGGCGTGGCCCTGTACGACAGCGACACCGGCGCAGTCGTGCACGCCCTGCACTCCCAGGTAGCGCTGCACCGGGCATACGGCGGCGTCGTTCCGGAACTCGCCTCGCGCGACCACGTGCGGCACCTGCTGCCGCTGGTGGGCGAGGTCGTGGCGCGGGCCGGCATCGCGCGTGCGCGGATCGACGCGATCGCCGTCACCGCAGGCCCCGGCTTGGCGGGTGCGCTGCTGGTCGGCTGCGGAGTCGCGGCGGGGATCGGCCATGCGCTGCGCAAACCGGTGATCCCCGTCCATCACCTGGAAGGCCACCTGCTCTCCCCGCTCCTCGCCCGGCCGTCACCCGAATTCCCCTTCCTTTGCCTGCTGGTGTCGGGTGGACACACCATGCTGCTCCACGTGCATGGCCCCGGCCGCTACACCCTCCTGGGCGAGACCTTGGACGATGCGGCCGGAGAGGCCTTCGACAAAACCGCGCAATTGCTCGGACTCGGATACCCCGGAGGACCCGAAGTATCCCGCCTGGCCGAGTTCGGCACGCCGGGCGCCGTCCGCCTGCCCCGCCCGATGCTCGATCAACCCAACCTCGACTTCAGTTTCAGCGGCCTGAAGACCGCCGTGTTGACCCAGGTGCGCAACCTCGGAACGGGCGGCGCCTGCGACCAGGCCCGTGCCGACATTGCACGCGGATTCGTCGATGCGGTCGTCGACGTGCTCGTCGGCAAGGTGCTGCGCGCGCTCGGCCGGACGGGCCTCACGCGACTGGTCGTGGCGGGCGGGGTCGGTGCCAATACGCAACTGCGCGCAGCGCTCACACAAACCCTGGAACCACGTGACGCCGAGGTGTTCTATCCGCCGACCGACCTTTGCACCGACAACGGAGCGATGATCGCCTACGCCGGATGGGTGCGGTTTTCGCTCGCCGGACCCGGCGACATCGAACCGCTGCGGGTCCACCCCCGATGGAATCTCTGCAACCAATAGGCGGTTATCCCGCCTTCTTCCCGATCCGGCTCTCCGTTCCCGCGCGCAGCTTCGCGATATTGCCGCGATGGCGCCACACGAGGCATGCGGACATGAATATGACGGCAAGCGAAACCGGATCGGGACCGCGCAGCACCAGCAGCCCGACCGCGGCCGCGACTGCGCTGGCGATCGAGGCAAGCGAGGAATACCGGAACAGGGCGGCCGTCAGCAGCCAGATGCCGCAGGCGCCCAGGCCGACGGGAAAATCGATCGCCAGCAGCACCCCGAGGAACGTCGCCACGCCCTTCCCGCCCTGGAACCCCAGGAACACCGGATAGAGGTGACCGAGAAACGCCGCGGCGCCGCACCACGGCACGACGGAATCCAGTGCCGCCCCCGTCGAGAGGTTGGTACCAGCCTCCCGCGCCGCGAGCCAGACCAGGCCGACTGCCAGAGCCCCCTTGCCGGAATCGCCCAACAAGGTGAGCAAGGCCGCGATCTTGCCGCCGCCACGCAACACATTGGTCGCGCCGGGATTGCGGGATCCATAGCTGCGCGGATCGGCCAGCCCCATCGCCCGGCTGACGACGACGGCAAACGGCACCGATCCCAACAGGTAGGAAACGAGGATCGCCAATCCGGCGGCAGCGCCGGATGCCGCCACGCTCATGCGCCGCTCACCACCGCCGCGCCCCCTCCCGCCGATACCGCGCCACCCAAGCCCTTGGGCAGGGGAAACACCATGTTTTCGACCACTCCGGCAACTGCGTGGACGTATGCGGCACCAAGGCTGCGCAAGCGCTCCGTCACCTGCTGCACCAGCACTTCGGGGGCAGATGCGCCGGCGGTGATCCCGACCCGCACCACACCCTCCAGCCACGCCGGATCGATGTCCTCCGCACTGTCCACGAGGTAGGCCCGAATGCCCATGCGCTCGGCAACCTCGCGCAACCGGTTGGAGTTGGAACTGGTACGGCTGCCGACGACGATCATCATGTCCACCCGCGGCGCCAGTACCTTGACGGCATCCTGCCGGTTCTGGGTCGCGTAACAAATGTCGCCGCGCTTGGGTTCGACGATGTCCGGAAAACGCAGTTTGAGCGCCACGACGATCCGCGCCGCATCATCGATCGACAGGGTGGTCTGGGTTACATAGGCCAGCGCGCGAGGATCGGCAACCTCGAGACGCGCGACGTCCTCCTCGGTCTCCACGAGATAGATCCCCCCGTCGGTCTGACCCATGGTGCCGTCGACTTCGGGGTGCCCGCGGTGACCGATCATTACGACTTCGCGGCCTTGGGCGCGCATGCGCGCCACCTCGGTATGCACCTTGGTCACCAGCGGACAGGTCGCATCGAAGACGCGCAGACGGCGCTCCAGAGCGCGCGCATGCACCGTGCGCGATACGCCGTGCGCGGAGAACACCACGGTCGCTCCCTCCGGAATCTCTTCGATCTCCTCGACGAACACGGCGCCCTGGGCGCGCAGGTCGTCCACCACGTAGGTGTTGTGGACGATCTCATGCCGAACATAGATCGGCGCTCCGTACAACTGCAGTGCCCGGCGCACGATTTCGATGGCACGGTCGACCCCGGCACAAAATCCGCGGGGCTGGGCGAGCAACACTTCCATTTGTTGGCCTTTCTTCATCAATGCAGGACACCACCGTTCCGAAACAGGGAGCTTGCAGCGCAAACCCGGGAGGACCGGCCCCAAGGAGCGTTTGCGCCCCATCGCCCGAGCCCCACCCCGGGGGCCTGACCCGCATCTGTTCGGAAAACAACGCGCCGCTGCCCGGACTCCCATTCCCCTGGGTGTCAAATCCGCGCAATCGTTGTTCAATCCGTCGGTTTCGTCGAAACCGCGATTCTAATTTGAAG
>JAJYBQ010000244.1 GCA_021778935.1 Pseudomonadota bacterium
CCCGCGATCGCGCAGATCCGCACCCCCGGCGGCGGGTCGATCGCGGAGTATTTCATCCGGCAGCCTGCCGAGACCTACCGCGGGTACGCGATGAAGTGGGACGGCGAGTGGCAGATCACCTATGAGACATTCCGCGACATGGGCATCGCCTATGCGGTCGGGCTCGTGCTCATCTATCTGCTGGTGGTGGCGCAATTCGGCTCCTACTTGACGCCGCTCATCATCATGGCGCCGATCCCGCTTACCATCATCGGGGTGATGCCGGGCCATGCGCTGCTGAGCGCGCAGTTCACCGCAACGAGCATGATCGGAATGATTGCGCTGGCCGGCATCATCGTGCGGAACTCGATCCTGCTGGTCGACTTCGTGCACGTCGAACTCGAAGCCGGGGTGCCGTTCGGTCAGGCAATCGTCCGGTCGGCGGTCACGCGTGCGCAGCCGATCGTGCTGACCGGCGTGGCTGCGATGCTCGGCGCATTCTTCATCCTCGATGACCCCATCTTCAATGGGCTCGCCATCTCCCTGATCTTCGGCATCCTGGTATCGACGGTGCTGACCCTGGTGGTGATCCCGACCCTGTACTACGCGGCATATCACGGCAAGTACGCCAATCCCGGCCCCGACGCCGAACGCCTCGTTTCGAAAGGAGACTGAGCCATGACTTCCTGGCAACTCGTCCGCGTGATCGCGGGAACCTTCATCCTCCTCTCCCTCGCGCTGGGAACCCCGGGTAGCCCGGTGTTCCTGAGCACATGGTGGCTTGCATTCACGGCCTTCGTGGGCGCGAACCTGCTGCAGAGCGGCATCACGCGGTGGTGCCTGATGGACAGCATCCTGCGCAGGCTCGGTGTGCGTGCGGGCTGCTAGGGGGAATCGCCATGCATCTCGTATGCCCGGCCTGCGGCAGCACCAATCGGGTCCCGGAAGAGCGGCTCAACGACGGTCCGGTCTGCGGGCGCTGCGGCGCTGCGCTGATGCCGCTCGAGCCGATCCCCCTCGATGAGCAAACCTTCCATCGATATGTCGCCAACACCGACCTGCCCATCGTCGTCGACTTCTGGGCCGACTGGTGTGGCCCATGCAAGATGATGGCGCCGCAGTTGGCCGCGGCGGCGAAGACGATGCCCGGCGTGCGCTTCGTCAAGGTGGATACCGACGAAAACCCGAAACTCGCCGGCGAGTTCCGCATTCGCGGAATTCCGACGCTGGCGCTGTTCCAGGGCGGCAAGGAGCAGGCGCGCACCTCGGGGGCGATGGGCGCTGCCGATCTCCGGGCGTGGATCACGGCCCAGATCGACCGGAGGGCCGAATGATCGCCGGGCGCCCGTCCCGGACGCGACTCCACAATCCCCTGCGCGCCCTGCCGGCGAGCGTGCTGCTGGCCTTCGTCGGCGGCGCGGTTGCGCTGGCGTCGGCGCCGGCCCGGGCGATCGATCTGGTCCAGGCCTGGCACTCCGCGCAAACGCACGACCTGACGTTTGCGGCGGCGCGCGCTGCGCAGCAAGCCGGCGACGCGCGTCGCGACCAGGGGGCTTCGATGTGGCGGCCGACGGTCGGGTTGACCGCAACCACCGGCAAGATGACCAACGACACGACGATGACCGGCGCGCAGTTTTCGGGGCCGGGCATCGGCACCGTCACCGGTGCCGATTTCTCCACCTCGATCAACGACGGCACCACCACGAGCTGGAAAGTGCGGGCGCGCCAGCCCCTGTTCGATCGGAAGCGGCTCGCTCAGAGCCGCCAGCTGAAGCTGTCGGCCGGTGTTGCCGACCTGCAGTGGCGAAACGCCCAGCAGTCGTTGATGCTGCGCACGGCGGACCGGTATTTCGATCTGGTGGTCGCGGAAGAGACGCTGCGGGTGTTGCGGGAACAGCAGGCGGCGGTGCGTCAGGACGTGGCGGAGATGCGGGAGCGGTTCCGCGTCGGCGATGCCCCGGTGACCGATATCGACGAAGCCAACGCGCGGGAGCAGGCGATCGAAGCGCAGATCCTGGCGGCGCAGACCGATCTGGAACTGAAACAGGTCGCGCTTGCCGACATGACCGGAATCGCGCCGGAGTCCCTGGTTCCGTTGGCTCCGGGCGAAGCCCAACCACCCCGCCCGCGGCTGACCCTCGACCAATGGATGCAGCATGCCGACCAGGACAACCCGGGGCTGCGGATGCAGGACCTGCAGGTCGAGACCGCGCAGCAGCAGGTCGAGCGTTACCGGATCACCGCGTCCCCTTCGGTCGATCTCGTTGCCGAAGCCGCTCGCGACCGGCTTTCCGGCAGCGGCAGCTTCGGACCGGCCAGCAACACGCTCACCGAGCGGATGATCGGGGTGCAATTGACCGTGCCGGTGTTCACCGGCGGGTATCGCAGCGCAAAGGAAGAGGAAGCGCTGCATCTCGCCGACCAGTCCCAGGCGGAAGATGAGCAGGCCCGCCAGCAGGTCGCGCTGCAGACGCGCGAAGCCTGGTTGGGGCTGACCGTGGGTGCGAGTCGTGTTTCGGCGCTGGCGGCGACGCTCAAGGCAGCCCGGGTCCGGCTGGATGCGACGAAACTCGGCCACAAGGTCGGCGATCGCAGCACCCTGGACCTGCTCGATGCCCAAAGCGACGCCGCAACCGCGGAATTGAATCTGCTGCACGCGCGGGTCGATCTGTTGAAGAGTGACCTGCAACTGGCGGCACTGGCGGGTTCGCTCGACGAGCAGACGCTGCGCCTGGTCAATGCGACATTGCGGGAAAGCCCCGCAACCGCCATCGGGGGCGACGCCGGATTCGCGGATTCCACCGCGACCGACGTCGCCACGAGCGAGCGTAAACCAATCATCCGCCCGCAAGCCAACGCGGGTTTCCCGAGCGCCAACTGACAGGAGGAATCTCACCATGGCACACATCGTCGTCCTGGGGGCAGGAACCGGCGGCATGCCGGCTGCATACGAGTTGCGGGCCGAGTTGGGTCGCGAGCATCGCATTACCGTGATCAACGCGACGGATTTCTTCCAGTTCGTGCCCTCGAATCCGTGGGTTGCGGTCGGATGGCGCGACCGCGAAGCGATCACCATGCCGATCCGGCCATATCTGGAGAAGAAGGGCATCGAGTTCATTGCGAAGGCCGTCACCCGCATCGACGCCGACAACAACACGCTGGAGCTGGTGGATGGCGCAACGGTCCAGTACGACTACCTGGTGATCACCACCGGGCCGAAGCTGGCGTTCGACGAGGTTGCCGGCGCCGGACCAGAAGGAAACACCCACTCGGTGTGCACGGTGGACCATGCCGAGAAGACCTTCGCCGACTACCAGGAGTTCATGAAAGATCCGGGCCACGCCATCGTCGGTGCGATGCAGGGTGCATCCTGTTTCGGACCGGCCTACGAGTTCGCCTTCATCCTCAACCGCGACCTTCGCCGCCGCCGCCTTCGCGCCAAGGTGCCGATGACCTTCGTTACCAGCGAACCGTACATCGGCCATCTGGGCCTCGGCG
>JAJYBQ010000245.1 GCA_021778935.1 Pseudomonadota bacterium
CCGCCGGTCGGTCCGGCGCGCCGCCCTCCCCGCTCACCCTGACCCCCCGCCCCCTTCCGGAGCGCGGAGACCGGCCTCGGCGGGCGAGGATGGGTTCTCCGGGTCGCGAACGCTCAGCAATTCGTCGAGGAACACCTGGCCGACGGCGAGAATCACCGGACCGACGAACAGGCCGATGATCCCGAAGGCCATCGCCCCACCGAGCACGCCGATCAACGTGACGACCACCGGTTGGCGATTGCCCTTGCTGATGAGATAGGGTTTGATGACGCTGTCCGCACCGGCAACCACCACCAGTCCCCAGGCCGCCAGGAAGATCGCATAGCCGAGGGCATGGTGCAGGAACAGCCAGACCCCGGCAGGGATCCAGACCAGGGGCGGGCCGACGGGAATAACCGAAAGAAAGAAGGTCAGAAAGCCGAGCAGGCTGGCCCCGGGCACGCCGGCGATCTCCAGGCCGATGAACATCAGCACCCCTTGCGCGAACGCGGTGGCAAGCAGCGCGCGCACCACGCCGGCGGTCATCGTCCGCGCCGCCGCCAGGACGGTCAGGCCCGTGTCACCGAACAGCGTGCCGAAGAGCCGCTGCACGAAGGCGGAGATCCGCTCGCCGTCGAGATACAGGAAAAACGCCAGCACCAGACTGAACAGCACGACCCAGAGACTGCGGGTGAGTGCTGCTGCCGCAGATCCGATCCAGGCTCGCGCCGGCAGCGATTCCGCGGCATGTTGCAACTGGCTGACGGCCCCCTGGTCGCCCGCGATCACGCTATCGAGGAAGCGATAAACGGGCGGTCCGACCCAAGGCACGGAGCGGACGAAATCGGCGGTTTCCACCGCAAGCCGATGCAGCGACTCGAGCTGCGGGTGGATCTGATCGATCAGCGAGGAAAGATTGCTCGCCACGAACATCATCGGAATCGCCATCACCGCCAGCAGCAGGGCGACCATCAGCGCCGCGGCGCCGGCCTTGCCGATCCGGCTCCGCAGAAGGGCGAAGATCTCCCAGGTGGAAAACGTGATGATCGCCGCCCAGGTCAGGGACAGCAGGAACGGCTCCGCGACCCGAAAGGCGGCGTAGCCGAGCGCGCCGACGGCGCCGATGGCGATCAACTGCCGGATCGGGATCTGCGTCATCGCACCCCGTTCGATTGCACCACCACGGCATCCGCTCCCTTGTCCGCTGAAACAGCCGGGGATGATAACGCCCGGACCGCGCGCCACCGAACGGTGGTCGCACGGATGGGCGCACTGCGGGTCACCGCCCCCGGATGTCGATGGCGTTGGGAATCGCCGCCGGGCCGGGGAGCGAGATCGCCTTCGGCTCGTCGATGTAGACGCGGCGATCCGCCACCCCGGCATGCACCAGCGCGGCCTTGACGGCCTCCGCGCGATGCACGGCAAGCGCGCGCAGCGCGCGCTTGCGCATTGCGGCATGGAGACGCCCTCCCGCCGCGTCGGTCGCGGCGTCGTACGCGGGATGCACGAACACGTTGAGATGCGGATGGGCGTGCAGCACGGTGCCGATCGCGTGCAGTTTCCGGCGCTCCGCCGCCGACAGAACCGCGCTGCCGGGGGCGAAGTCGATGTGGTGCAGCATGGTTTCCGGGGTGTCGCCGAGCAGGTCGGCGATCCAGTGAAACGGCGCCTCGATCGCGGAGCGCAGCGTGTCGCGGATTGCCGCATAGACGACCTTGCGGATCACGAAGTTCGGATCGTTCAGATTGCCGCGCACCGGGACGTCGAGCCGGATCTGGCCGCGATCGTTCTGCAGCACATCGATGATCGCTTGCAACGGCAGGTCCGGGGCATCGACGCCGCGCACTCGCCGCCCGAGCACCAGTTGGTTGATCTGCATCCGGTTCCGGCCGTCGATGCGGCCGTCGGCGACCGCATAGTGCAGGCGCAGATCGAGCATGCCCTGGTCGACGCGATACCCGGCGATTTCCATCGCGAACGGATTGAGGGTCGGCATTTCGATGTCGCGGAAATGCACCGCGACGTCGGCCCGCAAGGGCTTGGCCATCGGCGCGATGCGGCCGGTCACGGCGACGTGGCCGTTGCGGTTGACGAACCCGTGCAGATCGATCCGCGACCACGCCCGCGGCGCATCGCTGGCGAACGGACCGATGGTGCCCGCCAGCCTGCGGATGCGAGCGTGAAACGGCGGCGCCAGCGTGGCATCGGTGAAGTCGACGGCGTCGTCCGCGAACAGCAGGCGGCCGACCCGGATCGTCGGCCGTGGTCCCGGCGCGCCCGCCGGGGCCATCGCGGCAGGCGTGGCAGCGCCGTATGCCGGCGGCCCCGCTGCGTGTGCAACGGCCGCCGCATGCCGGGCTTGCAGGAGCGCCTCCCAATTGAGCCGGTGATCCGGTTCGATGATGACGCGTGCCCGGATCCCTTCCGCCAGGACCGCAGGCACGCGCACGCCGCGCGGCCAATCGACCGCGATGTGCGGCGCGCGCAGGCGGCGCCACGACAACATCGGCTTGCCGTCGCGCCGGTCGACGATCCGCAGCCGATCGGCTGCGGCGCGGCCGGCGAAACGCACCTGCAGCGCCTCCCGGGTCGGCGTCCGGACATGCAAGACGCCTTGCGCCGAGACCATGCCACGAGTGATCTCCGCTGCCCCCGGCTGCGGCATCCAGGGCTGCAAGGCGCGCAGATCCAGTCGCCGCACCGCGACCGAGCCATCGGCGGCGAACGGCTGGTACTGCAGGCTTCCCCGCCACGACCAGAGTCCCAAACGGCCGGCGCGGGCCGAGACCGTGCCCACGGTGACGCGGTGCCTGCGCAGATCGACGCGCAGGCGCCGCGCGGCGGCCCCGATCCGTGTTTCGTGCAGGCGCCCCCGGCGCCACGAAAACCCCGCCAAATCGATGCGACGCACGGCGATCCGCTGCGCCGCCAGATCGGCCATACCCCCGCGTACCGCGACGCGACGGCCGAAGACGCGCAGCGCGTCGCCCCCTTTCGGCGCCGTCCGGATCAGCGCCAAGGCATCCGCCACCAGGGCCGCGCCCGACACGCGCCGCGCTCCCCAATCTGCTCCATCCACATCAACCCGAATGCGCCGTCCCGTCGCACGCAACACGCCGCGTGCGCTCCGCCGTCCGGCGACGACAACGGTAGGGGCGTCGAACGCCACGGCGACGCCGGACGTCTTCCGCGTTCCCCAGTCCATGCCCCCGACCGTCAGTCGCAGATCCTGTCCGGCGGCGTGCAACGATCCCCGGTGCCGCGTCGCCGCGACCGCCACCGTCGGTGCGCCCCAGTCCACCACGAGGCCCGACGCATCCCGCGCCCCCCAATCGACGCCCCCCACCGTCCCCCGCAGGTCCTGTCCGGCGGCGTGCAACGATCCCCGCTGCCGCGCGGCCGCGACCGCCACCGTCGGTGCGCCCCAGTCCACCACGAGGCCCGATGCATCCCGCGCCCCCCAATCGACGCCGCGTACCG
>JAJYBQ010000246.1 GCA_021778935.1 Pseudomonadota bacterium
CGGCTTCCGCCTCATCGGCCACCGGCCTGACGGCCGGGTGCGAAGTCGGCGCCGTTACACCCTGTTTCCACGCTGAATGCCTTCTGAATCGGGCGTTCAGAGGCCGTTCACTGCCCGAGCGCACAGTGTCGCCATGTTGAGTTCGCCAAGCGAACCGAAGTCCCGAAACCTGCTTCAAGGAGATTGACATGACGACCCAAAAGCCGACCTTCCTGGAAACCCTGTCCGCCATCGTGATGGTGGCCCCCATCGTTCTGGTGCCCGTTGCGTTCATCGCGTTCGAGGAATCGATCCTCCGCGCGCAGACCATCGTGACCGGACTGGAGTGGACCGTTGTCGCAAGCGGAATCGCCCTGGCCTTGCGTGCACTGCGCCACTACACGCCGGAGAAGACCGGCGCCGACAACTACGGCGCGCAGGCCGCCTGAGCGATTGCCATCCCCAGCGTCGAGGGGCCGGAATGCCGCCCCTCCGACGCCTTCTTTGGCGGGTCCGAAAGGGTCCGCTTTTTTTTCGGATGCGTCGCGCGCCGCCGATGGGGCGGCAAGCATCGGCTTCCGTCGGAAATGCTTTCGACAAATCGACCGCCTTGATCACCTTTCGTCGTCGCGGATCGAGGCATCATCTGCGCTGCGAGTCCCGTGGATCGAAGATGGCGGTGTAGGATTGCAGCGCGTCCATGAGGACGCCGATCATCCGGTCATGCCACGCCGATCACGCGTCCCCGGATGGTGCAATTTCGCCCAATTATGTTGGTCATGTGCATCCGGCCCGATGCGAAGAGGAGAACAGGATGGCCTCATCCCAGGATGATGTCAGCATGGCATTGTTTTGCGACTTCGAGAACGTCGCCCTTGGCGTGCGCGATGCCAAGCATGAGAAATTCGACATCAAGCCGGTGCTGGAACGCCTGCTGCTGAAAGGCAGCATCGTCGTCAAGAAGGCGTACTGCGATTGGGAGCGGTACAAGGCCTTCAAGGCCACCATGCATGAAGCCAACTTCGAGTTGATCGAGATTCCGCATGTTCGCCAGTCCGGCAAGAATTCCGCCGACATTCGACTGGTGGTCGATGCCCTGGACCTTTGCTATACCAAAGCGCACGTCAACACGTTCGTCATCATCAGCGGCGACTCGGACTTCTCGCCCCTCGTGTCGAAGTTGCGCGAGAACGCAAAGCACGTGATCGGCGTCGGCGTGAAGCAGTCGACCTCGGATCTGCTGATCGCCAACTGCGACGAGTTCATCTTCTACGACGATCTGGTGCGGGAGAATCAGCGTGCTTCCGCCAAGCGCCGTTTGCCGGAAGCGCAGTCCGCGGCCCGGCGTGCATCCGGCGGCGAGAAGGATCGCAAGGACGAGTGGGAAGCGCGCAGAAGCCAGGCAATCGACCTGGCCGCTGAAACCTTCGATGCGCTGATCGCCGAGCGGGGCGACGGCGGCAAGATCTGGGCGTCGGCGTTGAAAGATGCGATCAAGCGTCGCCGGCCCGATTTCAGCGAGTCGTTCTACGGCTTTCGGTCCTTCGGCAGCCTGCTCGAAGAGGCGCAGGCGAGGGGACTGCTCGAATTCGGCCGCGACGAAAAGTCGAACGCATATGTGTACCGCGGGAACAGCGGAGCCGTCGACTCCGGCACGGTTGGCGATGGGGCGGCTGCTTCCCCGGCAGCCGCCCCCGAAGCCGTCGCCGAGGTGCCGACAGCCGGCGAGACCCGCCCGCGTGGCAGGCGGCGCGGCGGCGCCAGATCCAAGGAGCCGGCGGCGAATGAGCTCAGCGCAAAGGAGCCCACAGCGAAGGAGCCCGCAGCCCCGGAGGCCGCCGAGCCGACGGCCGCTCCGCGCCGGCGCACACGCAAACCCAAAGCATCCGACGCCACCGTCAAGGCGCCGGAGATTTGACGATTTCCAGGAATCCGTGTTGCATGTGCGCTGATGCGGGCTGGTCATGGGCGACGGCCACGCAGCGCGGCGGCCGGTCGTCGCGACGGCGAACGAGGGGGGCGGATCGACCGCGCGCGATCGGGTTCTCGTGATCGAAAAGGGCGGGATGAAGGTCTTTCTCGACGACGTGCGGGATACGCCGGAAGGCTGGGTGCGCGTGTACTGGCCCGAGGAAGCCTGCCGCCTGCTGGAAACCGGTCAAGTCACGGAAATCGGCCTGGATCACGATCTGGGCGACGATCGCCGCGGCACCGGCTACGACGTGGTGAAGTGGATCGAAGAGGCGGTGTGCACCCGCGGGTTTCGCCCGCCCAGGGTCATCGTCCACTCCGCCGACATCGCGGCGCGGGCGCGGATGGAAGCCGGAATCTGGGCGATCGAGGCCATGGCGGCGGCGCGGGACGTGCCGCCGCGGGAGTAGGGGGGCGGCTGCGGCGCCCGTTTGCGTCGTCGCATCATGAAAATCCACATCCTTTCCGATCTGCATACCGAGCTGACGGCCTTCACGCCGGCGGCGACGGATGCCGACGTGGTCGTCCTGGCCGGGGATATCGGCGGGGGCGCCGGCGGCCTCGACTGGGCGGCACGGCACGCCCGGCCCGGCGGAGCCTTCGCCGGAAAGGACATCGTCTACGTCGCCGGAAACCACGAGTATTACGGTCAGTCGTGGCAATCACTTCCGGGTGTGCTGCGCGACCGGGAGCGGGAGATCGCCTTGCCGGCCCTGCACCTCCTCGATTGCGACGAGGTGATCATCGGCGGCGTGCGCTTTCTCGGATGCGAACTCTGGACGGATTTCGAGATCTTCGGGGGCGACCGGCACGCCATGGCCGAGCAGATGGCTGCGTGCGTGACGTCGCTCAGCGACTTCAACCGGATCCGCAATGACGGGCACGGCAATCTGCGGCCGGGAGCGGTGCGCGAGCGTCACCTGCGCCATCGTTCTTGGCTGGCAGGGAAGCTCCGCGAGGCTCCGGACGGCCGCTGGCGCAAAATGGTGGTGGTCACCCACCACCTGCCGTCGATGCAGTCGGTGGAAGGGCGCTGGCGCCTCGATCTCGCGAGCGCCGGGTTCGCATCCAACCTGGACGACATCGCGGCGCTGGTGGACGGAATCTGGATCCACGGTCATACGCACGCGAGCTTCGACTACCGGATCGCCGGCTGCCGGGTGGTCTGCAACCCCCGGGGCTACGTCGGCATGCGGGGGGCGGTGGAAAACCAGCGATTCGACGAGCGGCTCGTTGTGGTGGTGTGACGACAGGCATCACCGCTGTAGCCATCGGCGGGACTTGGTGGCGCTGGTGGTTGCCGTGGCGGAAGGGTTCTCCGGTTTGGCGGGCATTGCGTCGGCGCGAGGCGACAGTGCTGGGCTTGTGTCCGGCGCTAGCCGACAGCGGTTGCGCTGACAACCGCGCTGACAAGCCAGCAATCCGGGCCAAAAAACACAAAAGCCCGAGCAGTGACGAACTGCGCGGGCCCTGATTTTTCGTCGTTTTAGATC
>JAJYBQ010000247.1 GCA_021778935.1 Pseudomonadota bacterium
AGGCGCCATGAGAGCCATGTACCAACCGAAAAAAGCGCGGATCGAGATCATTCCGATGATCGACATCATGTTCTTCCTGCTGGTTTTCTTCGTGATGATCACGTTGCACATGATTCCGTCGTCGGGCATCCCGTCCCGCCTGCCGGGAAGCACCACCGCGCAGCCCCTGCACAAGCCCGACCTGACGCTGGCGATCGATAAGGATGGCGTCATCCACGAGGGCTCGCAGACCTTTACCCCGGCGGCGCTGACCAGCATGTTGTCGGCGCTACCCGACCATGCCCAGGCGCAAGTCACGATCTCGGGTGATCGCGACGTGTCCTTGCAGACCCTGATTCGCGTGATGGACGCCTGCCGCGCCGCCGGCGTGACCAAGATCGGCCTGGCGGCGCGGCACCAGGCCGGCGGAACGGAGGGATCATGAGCGCGACGCTGGCGTTGCACCCTGCTGCCGAAACGGACTCCGGCGAGCGCAGCCGCTGGGGGATTTCGGTCGCGTTCGCGTTGTTGATCGAGGGCGGCCTGCTTCTGGCCCTGGCCTGGGTTGCATTGCATCCGGATCAACCGCCTCCGCCTCCGCCTCCGATGGCGATCCAGTTGGTCGCTCCGCAGCCCGCTCCGACGCCGCCGCAGCCGCAGGTCAAGACGCCGCCGCCCCCGCCCAAGCCGGTACCGGTTCATCGCGTCCAGCATGTGCCGGTTCCCTTGCACCGCTCGGAGGTGGCACACGTCGTCCGTCGTCAACCGCCACCGCCGCCCAAGCCGCAGGTCGTTCCGCACCCCGTACCGGCGAAGGCGGTGGTCGCGCCGGCTCCGGTGGCGCGGGCCGTGCCCAGGGCGACGCCGGTTGCCCCCGCCGTGATCCGCATGAGCGATCTGCCGCCCAGCTTCATCGGCGCGGTGCGCGTAGCGGTGCAGGGCGCCGCACAGTATCCGGCAGCGGCGGCGATCGAGACGGCGGCTGGAACGGCGCATGTCGAGTTCCTGTTCCGCGACGGCAAGATTACGGCGGCGCACGTCGTGCAGTCGACCGGCAACAGCTTTCTGGACGAGGCCGCGGTCCAGGCGGTCCTGCGGGCGCACTATCCCCCGACGCCTCGGGAGTTCGTCGGCAAGTTGCTCGATTTCACCGTGGACGTGATCTTTACCGCGTCGCAATCCAATCTCGACGAATGACGATCATCGCCCCCCTCTCGCGTGCCGGCTATTCCCCCGCCAGGAAGTGGTTGCACTGGGGCATGGCCGCGTGTTTCATTACCTTGCTGGTGGCGGTGGAGATCAAGGACTGGTTTCCGAAGGGGCATTGGCGGCAGCTCGTGATGCTTGTTCATACGCAGCTTGGCATCGGCGTCCTGCTCCTGGCGGTTCCCCGCATCGCTCTGCGGATTCAGGCCGGGCGCGGGCCCGATGGGATCGGGGGTGCCGTATGGCAGGAGCGGCTTGCAGCGATCGCCCATCGGCTGTTCTATGTCGTGATGGTGGCAATGCCGGTGCTGGGAATCCTGACCATCCAGACGCGGGAGCACGATGTGCGCTTTCTCGGCATGTTGCTGCCCAATTACTTCGATGATGATTCCTGGCTGCCGTATGCATTGCCGATCAAAAGCGCCCACGAGTACATCGGAGATGCCGTGATCGGCCTGATCGCAATCCATTGGGGTGCCGTCTTCTGGCACCAGGTCATCCGGCGCGATGGAATCCTTGCGCGGATGCGCATTTGAAAATCGTGACTATCCAAAAGGAGAGCATTGTGAAAAAAACGTTGTCATTGGCGATTCTTGCGTTGACCGTAACCGGTGCGGCGCACGCACGGCCGATGCCGCTGGACGGTTTCGAGTACCTGCCGGAAGCCAAGATTTCCGTCGAGCAGGCGCAGGCGATCGCGAAGAAGGCGTTCCCGGGCGTGGTCGTCGAGCAGGCGCTCGAGAAGAAGCCGGGCGGCAGCGGCTTGCGCTATTCGTTCGATGTGGAGAGCCACCACATCACCCACGAAATCGCCATTGACGCCAAGACCGGGGCGGTGTTGGAAAACGTTCGCGAAACCGCCAGTACTGACGACGGCGAGTGATCCGCCGCCGCACCCGGTCCCGCGAAAACGCGCATGGGGCCGGGGGCATCCTTGCGGGCGGGGACCGTTCGGCCCCCGCCCGTCATTTCATCGCCCGTACCGCCCCGTGAACGACGCCGAGCCGATCGCGTTGGCGTGGATCATGTATCCGGTGAGCGCCGGGCTGGCATCCGCCGGCAGATCCAGTTTGGGCACCTTGAGCGCATACACGGTGAAGATGTAGTGATGCGGCCGATCCCCGACCGGCGGGCAGGGCCCGCCGTACGCGCGGGAGCCGAAGTCATTGCGGATCTCGCGCGCACCCGCCGGCGGCGCATGCCGCGGCGGATTCCCCGCTCCCGCGGGCAGCGCGTGGACCGTCGCCGGGATGTTCACGACGACCCAGTGCCACCAGCCCGAACCCGTCGGCGCGTCGGGGTCGTAGACCGTGAGCGCGTAGCTGCGGGTGCCGGCCGGCGCGCCGCGCCAGGAGAGCGCGGGCGAACGATTCCCGCCGGTGCACCCGAATCCCTTGTACACCTGGGCTGCGGGAATCGTTCCGCCGGCGCCGATCGACGGGCTGCCGAGTTCGAATGCGCCCGCTGGGGCCGCAGCGCAACCGGTTGCGAAGACGATCACCGGAAGTACAAAACGGGACGAGATCATGGGGGCTCCAATTCATAAATCCTGGTTATATGTATGGAAACTATATATAATTTTACTTATGTCTTCCAGCCAGCAAAAATTGCCGGGTTCTTGCAGCAGTCGACCCATTTTTCCACGGAGGCAATGAGATGAGCGTCAAGACATACAAGGCGGGCGTCAAGGAATATCGCGGCACCTACTGGGAGCCGCACTATCAGGTCAAGGATACGGACATCCTCGCCTGCTTCAAGATTACGCCGCAACCGGGTGTTGACCGGGAAGAGGCGGCCGCCGCCGTTGCCGCCGAGTCGTCCACCGGCACGTGGACGACGGTCTGGACCGACCTGCTGACCGACCTCGACTACTACAAGGGGCGTGCCTACGCCATCGAGGACGTTCCCGGCGACGACACCTGCTTCTATGCGTTCGTGGCCTACCCGATCGACCTGTTCGAAGAGGGCTCGGTGGTCAACGTCTTCACCTCGCTGGTCGGCAACGTATTCGGCTTCAAGGCGATCCGTGCGCTGCGCCTGGAGGACGTCCGCTTCCCCATCGCGTATGTGAAGACCTGCGGCGGCCCCCCCCACGGCATCCAGGTCGAGCGCGACGTGATGAACAAGTACGGCCGCCCGATGCTGGGCTGCACGATCAAGCCGAAGCTGGGCCTGTCGGCGAAGAACTATGGCCGGGCGGTGTACGAGTGCCTGCGCGGCGGTCTCGACTTCACGAAGGACGACGAGAACGTCAATAG
>JAJYBQ010000248.1 GCA_021778935.1 Pseudomonadota bacterium
GCCGCGGCGGCACCGGCTGCTGCTCCCGCAGCGGCACCGGCCGCCGTGCCGGCCGCGACCGCGACCGGCGCGCCGGCCGCTCCGGCCGCGGCCCCTGCCGCCGGCGACAAGAAGCAGTAATCCCAGCGCCGGGCGCACCATGACGAAAAAGGCCGGGAAATTTCCCGGCCTTTTTCCTTCTTCCACCCCCGCCCCAACCGACGGGGCCCGGGCCGAACCGGTGGCGCCCCGATTCCCGCAGGCAGCGGGGAAAAGCGCTCCGTTCGCTTGCGCCCCCCCCTACATCGCGTCCCGCAGACGGCCCAGCACATGCTGCGCCGCCAGACTGCCGTCCGGTTTCCCGTCCGGATCCTGCACCACGATCGTCGTAATCGTGCCGTCGGAATGCAAGGCGATCCGGAAGCGCTGCGCGGCGATCTGGGCGTCGGAATTGAACACCCGGTTCCACCAACTTCGTTTGGCGCGTTGCGCCGCCTCATAGCTCGGATCCAGGTACCGGATGCGGTAGATCCAGTGCGCCGGGTCGCGGCCCGTCACCGTGAAATCGACGCGATCGATCGCCGCCGCCACGCGCTGCCAGACGTCGTCGATCGACTCCTGCACCTGCAGGGTCGTGACGCCGTCGACGATCACGGTATGCACGTCGGATTCCGCATGCACCGTGGGAACGGCTTGCGCAACGGCCGGTGCGGCCGCGGCCGCGGCCGGCGTCGCCGCAACGGCGACCGGCGGCCGGGCAACCGTGAATTTCAGCGCGATCCGCTGCAGCATTGCAGCAGCCAGTTGCGGATCCGGATGCTTGTATTGCCAGGCCGTCTGATCCTTGAACGCGGAAGTAAACACCTCTTCCAAGGCATGTTCGGAGACGGTGACTTCCGTATGCTTGCCGACGGACTGCACCAGCGCGCGGTATTTCTGGCGCGTCCCGTTTGAATCGTAGGCGCCGAACACCTTGTGCAGACTGTCGCGCAGGATGTCCTCATGCAGCATCGGGCGCGATTCCGACCAATCGGTCTCGATCATGCCCACGGCCGGCTGGTCGACCGCGATCTTGTATCCCAGCGACGTCCAGAGGTCCTTGATCGCGGCATACACGGCGGCAGGCGGCGCATCGACCTCCAGCCACTGATCGCGCCCATCCTGGACGATGTGCGCCTTCATCCTGGCCGGGGGCGGCATCACGGCCGAACCGGCGCCGGCCGTGGTCGCCGCTCCGCTGGCGGCCACGGTCTGGCCCCGGGTTGCCGCCGAACGGACCGCAGAGGGAACCGAATAGCGGGCATCGGCTGCGACCGGACTCAAATCGGGCGGAACTTCCAGCGGTTCGAGATCGGGTTTCGCGTGGTGGTAGTCGTAGGTGCCGTCGTTCTGATCCTGCGAACCGAAATGGAACCAGGACGGCGTCGAACACGCGCCCAGCATCGCGAGGGATACCGCCGCAGCGAGCGGTGGTCGCGCGGCGCGGAAAATACGTTGCAGGCTTCGCCTTGGGAGCACGATGGTCCTTTTGCTGTTCACGTTTCGATCCAGTTCCGGCGATGATCGGTCACGCGGCATTCACGCCGCGGCGCCGATTTCGGCATCGCGCATCGCCTGGGCAACGACCTCCTGCGCCGGCGCCGACAGCGGCACCAGCGGCAAGCGGATGCCACCCGGAATTCGCCCCATGCGCGCCAGGGCCCATTTCGCCGGAACCGGATTCGGTTCGACGAACAGGCGCACATGCAGCGGCATCAAGCGTTCGTTGATCGCGCGCGCCATCGCGACATCGCCGCGCAGCGCCGCCGCGCACATCTCTCCCATCGCACGCGGTGCCACATTGGCGGTGACGGAAATCACGCCGTCCCCCCCCAAAAACAGGTAGGCCAGACCCGTATCGTCGTTGCCGCTATAGAGGGCGAACCCGCGGGCTCCATCGCGTGCGGCACGATGCTGCAGAGCCCGCCGCATCTCCACCACCCGCGCCAGATCGCCGCTGGCATCCTTGATGCCGACGATACCCGGAACCTGTGCGAGGCGCATGGTGGTGTCGACGGAAAGATCCGTACCCGTACGCGACGGCACGTTGTAGAGGATTACCGGCAGGTCGACGGCCTCGGCGACGGCACGAAAATGCCGATACAGCCCCTCCTGCGTCGGGCGGTTGTAGTAGGGAACGACCTGTAGCGAGGCGTCCGCGCCAACGCGCCGCGCCTCGCGGGTGAGTTCGATCGCTTCCTGGGTGGAATTGGCGCCGGTGCCGGCCACGACCTTGACCCGCCCCCCCGCCGTCTCGACGGCGACGCGGATCAATTCCACATGTTCTTCCGGGTCGACGGTCGCCGATTCGCCCGTCGTGCCCACGGCGACGATCGCGCTGGTGCCCTCGTCGATGTGCCAGTCGATCAGCTTGCGGTAGGAATCCCAGTCCAGGGATCCGTCTTCCCGCATGGGCGTGACGATGGCGACCAAACTTCCGGTGATAGCAGTCATAGGTTTTTGGCGTTCGCGCGGCACGGTTGCACGCGGATGTCCGAGCCGCGCGCGACCGGATCGATATCGCGCGCCGCGGGTCATGCCGCTACGGAGCGCGCGGACCGGATGCCCGCCCGCCTGCGAGACGCGAGGATTCTAACTATAACCGAGCCCCATCGCCTCGCGAACGTCCCGCATCGTTTCCTGCGCCGCCGCGCGCGCGCGATCGCAGCCGTCGGCCACGATCGATCGCAGCAAGGACGGGTCGTCCAGGTAGGGCTGCGCACGCTGACGCCACGGTTCCTGCTCGGCGAGCATGGCGTCGATCACCGGCTGCTTGCAGTCGAGGCAGCCGATCCCGGCGCTACGACAGCCCTTCACCACCCAATCCTGCACCTCGGAGGACGAGTAGATCCGGTGCAGATCCCATACCGGGCAACGCTCCGGGTCCCCGGCGTCAGTACGACGGACGCGCGCCGGATCCGTCATCATCTTGCGGATCTTGTCGGTAAGCGCCTTGGGCTCTTCGCGCATCGAGACGGTGTTGCCGTAGCTCTTGCTCATCTTCTGGCCGTCGAGCCCGGGAAGGCGCGGCGATTCGGTGAGTACATGCTCGGGCTCGATCAGGATCACGCGGCGCGCGCCCTCGAGATAGCCGAAAAGCCGCTCGCGGTCGCCATGCGACAGGCTCTGCGACTCCGCCAGCAGCGCGCGCCCGCGCTCCAGCGCGTCGTCATCGCCCTGCTCCTGATACCGCGCGCGCAGTTCGAGATAGAGCTTGCCGCGCTTGCCGCCCAACTTCTTGACGGCAGCGGCGGCTTTTTCCTCGAAGCCGGGTTCGCGCCCGAAAAGATGATTGAAGCGGCGCGCGACTTCGCGCGTCATTTCGATATGGGGAATCTGATCCTCCCCCACCGGAACGAGGTTGGCGCGATAGATCAGGATATCGGCCGCCTGCATCAGCGGATAG
>JAJYBQ010000249.1 GCA_021778935.1 Pseudomonadota bacterium
TTCCAGAATCGCCCAGTCTTCTGCGGCGTGGACCTGCAACCGCGTGCGTCCTCCCGCCGGCGTGAACTTGATCGCGTTCGCCAACAGGTTGATGATCACGCGCTGGATCATCGCGGAATCGGCCTCAACCTCCACGGAGCCGGGCGCATCAACCTCGAATGCGAGCCGATGCTCGTGCGCCATGGATTCGAATTGTGCGGCCGTGACCCGCGCAAGCGCCGACAGGTCGAAGCGCACATAGTGCGCCTGCATGTGTCCGGCCTCGAGTTTTGCCGCGTCGAGCAGATCACTGACGTGCCGAAACAGCAGGCGCGCGTTGCGCAGCATCATCTCGTCTTCCCGACGCTCGACATCCGGCAGGTCGCGCTTCGCCAGCCGCTCCTTCAGCGGGCTCATGATGAGCGTCAGCGGAGTGCGCAACTCGTGGCTGACGTTGGTGAAAAAGTCGCTCTTCAGGCGATCCAGTTCCAGCGTCTTCGCATACAAGCGCTGCAATTCCTCGTTCGCCGTCTTCAGTTCGGCGCTGGCTTCGGCGACTTCGCGGGACCGCGCAAAAATCTCCGCCTCCATGCGCACCGCCTGTTCGCGCAGATCGTCGGCGAGCCGACTCTGCTCGACGCCCTGCCGCCGGAGGCGCACGAATTCGGTGACGTCCTCGACCTTGTGAATGATGTAGCGGACCGCCCCGTCGCCGTCCAGGATGGGCGTGTTGCGGGGGCTCCAGTAGCGCTCTTCGAAACCGCCCCCCTCCTCATCGGGACGCCGGATATCGTACTTCTGGATGGGCATCGCATCGGGAACCCCGGTACTGAGAACGCGCCGTAGCGATGCTCGCAGATTGTGCACGCCTGCGGCCGCGGCATCGTCGGGATTGTCCGGGAACGCTTCGAACACCCCCTTGCCGACGATTTCTTCGCGACGCGTCAAGGTGGCCGCAGTGTAGGCGTTGCTGACTGCGACGATGTTCAGCGCAGGGTCGAGAATCAGATAGAGATCCGGCGCGCCCTCGAGCAGGGCGCGGAAATCCAGGTTCTCTGATGCGTCGTTCATGATGCCCTCCGCTCACAAAGCCCGGGGACAACAACGCCAACCAGCCAAATGCCGCGCGGGGGGGGGGCCGGGGAAAATGCGCCCCGGTCCTCCCGCGCAGTCGATCTACCGCGGTGTCGGCCCCTGCGTCACCTGCACCAGTTCGGTCGGCCGCAGCCATTTGGCAAACGCGGCGCGGATGTCCTGGGCGCTGAGGTCGATGTAGCGCCGGGCGGCGTGCTCCGGCTCGTTCAGCGGCAGGTCGAGATCCCAGCGCGCGATCCACTGCCGGGCGATCGCGTCGGTGCTGGCCTCCGACAGCGGGATCCGGCGCAGCAGCAGCTGCTTGGCGCGCAGCAGCTCGCCCGACGATACCGGCGTCTTCTGCATGACCTGGATCTCGCGCACGACGCTGGCATGAACCTTGGAGACGTTCTGCGGATCGCAGGCATACCGCACGACATATGCGCTCCGGCTCTTCCCGGCCTGGAACTGCGATCCGATGTAGTACACCAGTCCGGCATTCTTGCGAATGTCGCTGCTCAGCCGCGCCGAGTAGAAGCCGCCGCCCAGCACCGCATTGCCCAGCGCCACCGCGTAATAGTCCGGGCTGGACCGCACGAGCCCGGTGGTCTCACCCAGGACGGCGCGCACCTGCACGCGGCTTGCGTCGGCCACGGCCACCGTCGACGGACGGTTCGCCGGAACGCGCGGCAGCGTGGTCTCGGGCCGCGGACCATGCGCATGCCAGCCGCCGAAGTACCGCTCCACCACCTCCTTGGCCTGCCGCGGATCGATGCGACCGATCACCACGATCACCGTCATGTCCGGCCGGAACACCTTGCCGTAGTAGCGTTTGACGTCGTCGAGCGAGAGGGCCGAAACGGTCTGCGGCGTCGCCTGCCGCGTGGACGGATCCCCTTTCGGGAACAGCGCCTTGGCCAGCGCACGCCCGAACTGATACCCCGGGCTCTTGAGCTCGCCCGCCACCGCCTGCGCCGTCTGCGCGCGCACCGTGCGGAACGCCGCCGGCGGCAATGCCGGGCGCAGTTCGTTGTCCGCCAGCAGTTGGACCGCGCGGGCGAAATGATCCCGCAGCACGGTCACCTCGAACTCCGAGCCGGCCGATTCGTCGGCACCGATCGCGTCGAGCGCCCGCTGGAACGCAAGGCGGTCGAGATCGGTCGAGCCGTAGGAGAACAGGTCGTCGAGCACGGTCGCCACGCCCTCCTGACCCTTCGGCGCCTCCATCTCCGGCCGGTTGCGGATGTGCCCGTACACGCTCACCGAATCACCCACCGTTTCGGGCTGGACGATCAGCGTGATGCCGTTGGCCAGATGATCGACCACCGGATGGGCCGTAAGGTCCGGCACGCTCAGCCGGGTCAGTGCACGCTGCGCCCACTCGGGCAGCGGCGTCGGCTTGCCCTCGCCAAGCGCGATCGACTCCTGGCCGCCGAATCCGGCGCCGGAGACCGGCTTGCCGTTGGGCGTCGGGGTCAACACGGCGGAGACGGAGCGGTCCAGAACCAGATATTTGCGCGCGACGCGATTCACGTCGGCCACCGTCACCTTTTCGATACGGGCCAGATCCTCTTCCGGCGAATTCAGCCCCTCGACCGCGACGGCGTCGGCCCATGCCCCCGCCAGGCCTTCGATCGAGCTCTTCTGCTGGTCGGCGGCCCGCCGCTCCTGCATCTTGGCTGCCGCCACCAGGTCGGCAGGAACCCCCTCCCGCGCCACCCGCGCCAGAATTGCGCGCACGTCGCGCTGTACCGCCGCCGGATCGGCCCCGGCGGCGTAGGTCACCGTCGCATACCCCAGGCTCGCCTTTTTCAGCGGATCGAAATCGAACTCGGCAGAAAACGCCTTGCCCTGCGGAACCAGCTGGTACAAGGCGCCGCGCTTGCTGCTCAGCACGTCGGCGAGCACCTCGCTGGCGGCGTAGTCAGGGCTGTCGAACCCCGGCATCCGGAAGGCCACGACCTGCATGCCGTACGGCAGGTCGCTCGGCATCTCGATCGACTCGGGCGAAACGGCGGGCAGGCGGATCGCCGGCCGGGCGGGCAGGGTCTTGCTCGGAATGTCGCCGAAAAGCTTGCGCACCGTGGCCAGCGTGGCCTTCGGGTCGACATCGCCGGCGATCACGACGATCGCGTTGTTGGGCGCGTACCAGTTGTCATAAAACTGCTTGAGCATCGCGCCGGTCGTGCGATCGAACGACGGCCGGCTCCCCAGCGCGTCGTTCTCGTACGGCGTCCCGCCGAAGAACGCGCGGCGCAGCTGCACGTACATCCGGTACGACGGCTGCGAGAGATCCATCGCGACCTCCTGCTCGATCGCGCCGCGCTCCTTCTTCCAGGAGGCTTCCGTGTCGTCGACGCCGCG
>JAJYBQ010000250.1 GCA_021778935.1 Pseudomonadota bacterium
CCGGCCCGCTCATCGCGACCGGGTCTTCAGCAGCCGCGCCTGCTCGCGCTTCCAGTCCCGGTCCTGTTCCGCCGCCCGCTTCTCGAACTGTCGCTTGCCTTTGGCGAGCCCCAGGGCGAGCTTCACCCGTCCGCGGGAGAAGTGCAGGTCGAGCGGAACCAGGGTGTAGCCGGCGCGCTCGACCTTGCCGATCAGCTTGCGGATCTCCTCGGCGCGCAACAGCAGCTTGCGCGTGCGGGTGGGGTCGGCGTGGATGTGCGTCGAGGTGGTGGGCAGGATGCCGATGTGCGCATTGAGCAGGAAAAGCTCTTCGCCGCGGATGATGACGTAGGCTTCATTCATCTGCGCGCGACCGGCGCGGATGCTCTTGACTTCCCAGCCTTCGAGCACGAGTCCGGCTTCGAAGCGCTCTTCGATCTGGTAGTCGTGGCGGGCCTTGCGGTTCTGGGTGATGGACATTATCGAAATAGTGTAACAATCACGCCCCATGCATCGCGTTCACCGTTCCGTAATCGTTCCCTACCGTTGCCAACAGATGTTCGCCCTGGTACGCGACGTGGCACAGTATCCCAAGTTCCTGCCGTGGTGCGCGGCCAGCCATATCCAGCCGCCGGCCAACGCGCCCGCCGATGCGCCCGCCGATGCGCCGGCCGATGCGTCGCTCGCCGGTGAGACGCTCGTCGCCCGGGTCGACATTGCCTACATGGGCGTCCGCAGTTCCTTCACGACCCGCAACGTCCACCATGGCTGCGAAACGATCGATCTCACGCTCGTCGACGGTCCGTTCCGGGACCTGCGCGGCCGCTGGAGTTTCCAGCCGCTGCGGGAGGAGGGCTGCAAAGTGACGCTCGACCTGCACTACCGGTTTGCCGCGGGCCTGCTCGGGCGCGTCGTGGCACCGGTGTTCGAGCACGTCGCGAATTCGCTCATCGACGCCTTTGCCCAGCGCGCGGACCAGATCTATGGAACCGGCGACTGACGGGGGGATTCGGGTGCTGGTGGTCTACGCGCTGCCCGATCGCCAGTGGGCGCTGCCGGTCGCGGTGGCGCCGGGCGCCCGCATCCGCGACGCCATCGCGCAATCCGGGATTGCCGTGGCCTGCCCCGATCTGCCGGGAGGAGTGGACGGCCCATGGGACGTCGGGGTGTTCAACCGCCCGGCGACGCCCGACGACGTCGTCCACGACGGCGACCGGATCGAGATCTATCGGCCGTTGCAGATCGACCCGAAGGAAGCGCGGCGGCTGCGCGCCGGCGCGCACCGTTAATCGCAGTTCGTGCCGATCTGGTTCTGCAGCTGCTGCACCTGCGCGGCGCGCTGCTGGTCGGAGAGGAAGGTCGGGGGGCCGCCGTTGGGGTCCTGCTGCAGGACCTGCATGCCCAGCGTCTGAAGGGTGGCAAGTTGCCCGCGCAGGTGGTTGCATTGCGCTTCGCGGCGTGCCTGCGCCGCCTGCTGCTTTTGCTCCGCCTTTTGGCGATCCTTGAACCACTTGTCGAAGCGTTTTTCCGCGTTCGCGTCCCGCTGGGCGGTGGCTTTGGCCTTGCTCCCGGCAGGCGGCGCCGCGGGCATGCTGGCCGGGTTCGGCTGCTCGAAGATCTGGCTCTGGGGAATATTGGCCGGCGGCGGGGTGTCGGAAAAGGTGACATGCCCGCCGGCATCCCGCCACGCCCACTGCGCGCTGGCGCACCGGGGGGTGACCGCGATCGCGGTGACTACGGCGAAGGCGGCAATGCCGCATTGCGAAATTCGGGTGGGCCCCATGCCGGAATCTCCCGGGGAATCGGTGATTCCGGCATTGTATTCAGGGAACGGCCGCGCGGCGCGGCGGCGCGGGTCATCCGGTTGGATGCGGGCGGGTCGGCGGAAGAGGGCCGGGCGGTCGGCCCGCGGCGGGTCCGGGGCGTTCGCACGGGGTCGTGCTGCCGGTATAATTCGCTTTTGCGTCATGAGGATGAGCATGCGGTTCCGTGACAAGGCGCTGACTTTCGACGACGTGCTTCTGGTGCCGGCATATTCGGCCGTGCTTCCCCGGGAGACCGATCTTTCCACGCGGCTGACCCGCCGCATCCCCTTGAATCTTCCGCTGGTGTCGGCTGCGATGGACACCGTGACCGAGGCGCGGCTGGCGATCGCCCTGGCGCAGGAAGGGGGAATCGGCATCATCCACAAGAACCTGTCGCCTGAGCAGCAGGCGGCGGAAGTCGCGAAGGTCAAGCGGCATGAAGCCGGGATCCTGCGGGATCCGATCACGATTCCGCCCACCATGCGGGTGGGCGAGGTCATGGCGCTCACGCGCGAACACAAGATCTCCGGCCTGCCGGTGATCGATGCCGCGGGGCGGGTGGTCGGCATCGTCACCAACCGCGACCTGCGCTTCGAGACGCGCACGGAGATCCCGGTCGAACAGATCATGACGCCGCGCGATCGTCTGGTCACGGTCCGCGAGGGGGCGACCCTCGAAGAGGCCAAGGCCCTCATGCATCGTCACCGCCTCGAGCGCGTGGTGGTCATCGACGACGATTTCTCGTTGCGCGGCCTCATCACCGTCAAGGACATCACCCGCACCACCGAACACCCCTATGCCGCCAAGGATGAGCTGGGCAAGCTGCGCGTCGGCGCGGCGGTCGGCACCAGCGAGGCGGAGGAGGGGCGCGTCGAGGCGCTGGTGCGGGCGGGGGTCGACGCGATCGTCGTCGACACGGCCCACGGCCACAGCCAGGGCGTGCTCGAGCGCGTACGCTGGGTCAAGCGCAACTTCCCGCAGGTGGAGGTGATCGGCGGCAACATCGCCACCGGCGAAGCCGCACGCGCGCTGGTCGAACACGGTGCCGACGGGGTCAAGGTCGGCATCGGCCCGGGTTCGATCTGCACCACGCGCATCATCGCGGGGGTGGGCGTGCCGCAGATCACGGCGATCCTCGACGTCGCACGCGCGCTGGAGGGCACCGGCGTGCCGCTCATCGCGGACGGCGGCGTGCGGTATTCGGGCGACGTCGCCAAGGCGCTGGCAGCCGGCGCGTCCACCGTGATGATGGGCAGCGCCCTTGCCGGAACCGAAGAGGCGCCGGGCGAACTCATCCTCTATGAAGGACGCTCGTACAAGGCCTATCGCGGCATGGGCAGCCTGGGGGCGATGAAGCGCGGCGCCGCCGATCGCTACTTCCAGGACAACGACGCCAACGTCGACAAGCTCGTGCCGGAGGGCATCGAAGGCATGGTGCCGTTCAAGGGCAGCGTCGTGGCGATCATCTTCCAGATGGCCGGCGGCGTGCGTTCCAGCATGGGCTATTGTGGGTGCCGGACGATCGAGGAGATGCGCACGCGCGCCGAGTTCGTGCAGATCACGAACGCCGGCATGCGGGAGTCGCACGTGCACGACGTGCGGATCACCAAGGAAGCGCCCAACTATCGGG
>JAJYBQ010000251.1 GCA_021778935.1 Pseudomonadota bacterium
GCGATGTCGTTACGCCGACCATGGCGGCGCGGACCAGGGCGACGTATTCCGGATCCAGCGGGATGCGGGCGGATTCCTTGTCGACCACCTTGTCTCGCTTGCCGGTATTTGGATCCTCGATTTCCTTGACGAGATGCGGCCGCATTACGACGCCACCGTTGGCGAGTGTTGCCACGGCATGAGCCAGTTGCAGCAGGGTGAAAGCGTTTTTTCCCTGTCCGATCCCCAGCGAGATGGTTTCTCCTCGGTACCACTTCTGGTGGAAACGACGCCAGTTCCACGCCGTCGACGGCAGGACGCCATGCGATTCGCCGTCGAGATCGATGCCGGTGAGCTGCCCGAAACCGAACGGTTTCATGAAATCGTGGATGGCATCGACGCCGAGATCATTGGCGACAGAGTAGTAATACACGTCGCTGGACACGACGATCGACCGGTACAGATCCACCATCCCATGGCCGCCTTGCGTGCCGCCTTCCCGGAATATGTGTCCACCAAAGTCGAAATAACCCGGGTCGAGCATCGTGCTGTCCGGGCGCCGCTTGCCCAATTCCAGCGCCGCGAGTGCCATGAACGGCTTGTACGTCGAGCCGATCGGGTAGGTGCCGCGCAATGCGCGGTTGAGCAGCGGCTTGTCCGGGTCGTCGTTCAGGGCTTTCCAGTCGGTGCTGTCGATGCCGTCGACGAAGAGATTCGGATCGAAGGTTGGCATCGAGACGAACGCCAGCACGTCCCCGGTCGCGGGTTCGATGGCGATGAGGGCGCCGCGCCGTGCGCCGAAGGCGCGTTCGACCACCTCTTGCAGTTTGAGGTCGATCGACAGGATCAGATTGTTGCCCGGCTTGGGCGGCGTCCGCGACAGCATCCGCACCGGGTGTCCGCCGGCGGTGATCTCCATCTTGTCATAGCCGGTCGTCCCATGCAGCGCCTGCTCATAGCTTTCCTCGATATCGAGTTTGCCGATGTAGTTCGTGCCGTCATAGTTTGCGGGATCGGCGAAGCGGCGGATACGGGCTTCGTCGGCGTCGCTGATCCGGCCGATGTAGCCGAGCACGTGCGACGCAGTCTTGCCGAGCGGGTACTGCCGGAACAGGCGGGCGTGCAGAGCCACTCCGGGGAAGCGGAACTGTTCCACGGCGAAGCGAGCCACTTCCGAATCGGTGAGCTTGGTGCGGATCGGGATGGAATTCAGGCGCTTGTAGTCCGACAGCGTTTTGAAAAACCGCCGCCGGTCGCGAGGGGTGATTTCGATCACATGGGAGAGGGCGTGAATGGTCTCCTCGAGATCTGCGACGTTTGCCGGTTCGATCTCCAGGGTATATGCCGAGAAATTCGTCGCCAGCACCGCGCCCGTGCGATCGACGATCAGCCCCCGGTTGGGTGTGACCGGCACGAGCGCCGTCCGATTCTGTTCGGCGCGTGCCTTGTATTCGCGGTAGCGCACCACCTGCAGCCAGCCAAATCGCGCGAGCAGGGCCGCGAACCCGCCGGCGACCAGCGCCGAGGCCGCAACGAGGCGCCCGCGGAAGCGCTGGATTTCCTGTTCGGAGTTACGTAAGGGCTTCATGGATCCGGGTTGCCGGGTCGCTGGGTTGGGTTGGGGAGTGTTTGCGCACGGTGGAATCGATCCGGATCAGGCCGCGCAAACCGGTATTATGGCAACGATGGAAACCAGTCGTCGTGAACCGCTTCCCTGGCATCACCCGAAGGAGTCGGAGGACGATCCGTCCGCGCAGGAGCGAATCCAGGCGATCATGCGATCGCCGAGCTATGAGCCGGCCGATCAGGACACCCGGTTTCTCGCCAGCGACGACTTGCGGGGTGTCCGCTTGCAACTGGATTACTCCAAGGCCGAAGACTTGTTCGAGCGCTACGGCATCCAGCACACCATCGTGGTGTTCGGGAGCACGCGGATCCGCGAGCCCGCTGCGGCGCAGCGGGCGGTGCAGATGCTGCAGGCGCAGGCGGCGCGGGTCGGCGACGGCGATGCCGTTGCAGCGGGGGAATACCGGCGCAAGATCGCGGTGGCGGAGCGCATCCTGGCGAAGAGCCGGTATTACGAGGTGGCGCGCGAGTTCGGCCGCCTGGTTGCGGCGGCCGGAAACGGACCGAGCGATCCGCGGGTCACGGTCATGACCGGCGGCGGTCCGGGCATCATGGAGGCGGCCAACCGGGGTGCCTTCGATATCGGCGCCAAGTCCATCGGACTGAACATTTCGTTGCCCCACGAGCAATACCCGAATCCCTACATCACCCCGGAACTGTGCCTGCGGTTCCACTATTTCGCATTGCGCAAAATGCATTTCGTGATGCGGGCGCGGGCGCTCGTCGCGTTTCCGGGGGGATACGGCACCTTCGACGAACTGTTCGAAACCCTCACCTTGATCCAGACGCGCAAGCTCGACCCCGTGCCGGTCGTGCTCGTCGGCCGCGATTACTGGCGCCGTGCATTCGATGTCGACTTCCTCGTCGATGAGGGCGTGATCGACTCGGAGGACCGCGAACTGTTCTGGTGCGCCGAGTCCGCGGAGGAGGCATGGAACAGCATCCTGCAATGGCATGACAACAACGGCACGCCGCTTTACCCGTAGCGCGGCTCCCGCCGGCGCAAGACCGGCCGCCGCAGCTGCGTATTCGGAGTTTCGTCGCTGCGCGGAGAGATCGACCGAGGGGTAAAAATCATGAAAATTTCCTTTCATGGCGCCGATCGCGACGTCACCGGCTCGTGCCATCTCGTCGAGTGTGCGGGACTCCGCATCCTGATCGATTGCGGGCTTGTCCAGGGCGATCGCGAGTTGGAGCAGCGCAACCGGGCTCCTTTTGGCTTCGATCCGAAGTCGATCGACTTCGTGCTGCTGACGCACGCCCACCTCGATCACTGTGGACGGCTACCGCTGCTCGCCAAGCGGGGATTTCGCGGCGAGATCATCGCGACGTCCGCCACGCGCGATCTGGCACGGATCGTCATGCTCGATTCTGCGCATCTGCAGGAGGAGGAAGAGCGGCACGCGCGGTACCGTCATGAACACGACCGCCCCGGGAGTCGCCACGGCGCGCACGGCGAAGCGCAGATCGACGAAACGGCGTTGTATACGACGCTCGACGCGCTCGACAGCCTGGACCGATTCGGCCGCGCCGCCTCGTATGGCGATGCGATTTCCTTGGCGCCGGGGGTGCGGGCGACGTTCTTCGACGCAGGACACATCGTCGGCTCGGCCAGCGTTTATCTGGAACTGGAGGAAAACGGGCGGCGGCGGACGGTGACGTTCTCCGGCGACCTCGGCAACCAGGGACGACCGCTTTTGCGTGCGCCGGTGGCGCCGCCGCATTCCGATGTCGTCGTGATGGAGACGACCTACGGCGACCGTTTGCACAAACCCATCGAGCC
>JAJYBQ010000252.1 GCA_021778935.1 Pseudomonadota bacterium
AGCTGATGTGACAAGCGGCACAGTTGTGCCCCGTCTGGCGCGCGAACAGCGGAATCGCCTGCGCAGGCGCGGTCAGCCCGAGGTAGGCCGCGCCGGCAACGAGACCGGCCGCCAGCCAACGGGCGTAGCGAATCAGAGTCATGAAGCTCCTCCTGGTGGATGGATGGGTGATTTGTTGCTTGAAATCCTGCACCGGCTGCGGTCCCACCCCCTTACGACCGCAACGCGTTTCCTGCCGATGATGCAGTGGCGATGGACGCTCTCCTCGCGGCCATCACGCACCCCAATCCTAAGAGAGAACCTTTTCCAATAGCAACTTAAAGAGTGTTAATTGTTGCAGTTGTGCGACACCTCTACGGGGGAGCGGGACCGCGGTTCCTGCCAGCCCTGCCGGAAACAGGAGTGCGCGTTCGCCCGAACGATGCCAGAATCACCCTCATCGTTCGTCGCCGCAACGGCGCCAACCTCGCGAACCGCAACCATGGAAATGGAGATGTTCGGCGCCTTGCGTGCCGCTGGAGTCCCGGAAGAGGAGGCGCGGGCGGCCACGGAATCGGTGGCGCACGAAATCGACCGCTGCTTTCTCCTCCGCACCGCGCCGCTCGCGACCAAGGCAGATCTGGCAGCGCTTCCATTTGCCACGAAGGCGGATCTGGCAGCGCTGCAGTCCGCGACGAAAGCCGACCTGGCAGCACTGCACGCGGCGACGAAAGCCGACCTGGCGGAATTTCGATCCGATCTGAAAGAACTTCGGACGGATCTGACGGAACTTCGGGCGGATCTGACGGAACTTCGGGCCGAAACCAAGGCGGACATCACCAAGCTCCGGGCCGAAACCAAGGCGGACATCGCGGGCCTCCGAGCGGAAACCAAGACGGACCTGGCGGACTTCCGGTCCGAGGTCCAGGGCGAGTTCAGCAGGGTCTGGACCGAGTTCGCCAAACTCCGATTGGAAATCGCCGATTCCAAGGTGGAAATCATCCGGTGGGTCGCCGGCCTCATGATCGCCCAGACCGCCGCGCTGGGCGTGATCATCAAGCTGGTGCGCTGAGCGCCGGCACCGCGCCGTTCCGGATTGCCTGCAGCCGCACTGCGGGCGCCGCCGCCCCCGCGCTACCATACGCGTTTTCCTGGCGATTCGAATCCTGGCATGAAAATCCGCATTCCCAACGGCTTCTGGGCGCTCGCGGTCCTGGTCCTCTGGGGCCTGGGCGTGGTTGCCCTGCTCGATCGCACCCCCTACGGCCTCGACGAGGCCACCGCGCGGGCGGTGCTCGTGCTCTGGTCGGCGTCCGATCATGTCGCGGCGCCCGTCGTCACGCTCTCGGTTCCCGACTTCCGCGCGCTGTTCCTGCTGCCGGCAGGAATCCTGTTCTCCGGCAGCCTGGTCGCGGCCAAGCTCGCCACCCTGCTCTATCTCGTCGCAGCGGTGCTGCTGCTTTTCCTGCGGCGCCGCGCGCAAGGAGACACCGAGTCGCCGCTGCTGGCCTCCGGCGTGCTGCTGCTGTCGCCGCTCGCCATCGGCGCCATCGACCGCATCGCGGTCGGACCCTACCTGCTCGCGACCTTCCTGGCGGGCGCCTGGGCCGATGAGTCCTACCGCACGCACCGCCTGCGGTTCGGCGGCTTTTTCTTCGCCCAACTGCTCTTCAGCATCGCAGCGATCACCCTGCATCCGGCGGGGCTCGCCTACCCGCTGGTGCTGTTGTGGTCCTGGATCCGCAATCCGCCCCCGGAGCCGGAGGCCCCAGGGGTGATCCCCGGGCGGGAACGCACGCATGTCCTGATCGGTCTGGGCATCGCGATGGGGTTGGGGCTCGCGCTCGCCTGGGGCTGGCCCTTGCAGCATTGGTTCGCCAACCCTGTCCGTGCGTTGGGTGCCGACGTGTTCTCCTTTCCGCGGGAGAATCTTGCCACCGGCGCAATGCCCTGGTTGCTTGGCGCGCTGCTGTTCGCGGCACTGGCTGCGGTGCTGATCGGCATGCGGCAAACGCTGCGCGACGACCGCTTTGCCGCCACGCTGGCGCTCGGCACCGGAATCGGATTGGCGACCGGCGATACGAGCTTTTCGCTGTTCGCGTTCGTGCTCATCCTCTATTGGGGGTTTCCGCAACTGCTGCGCGTGCACTGGGGTCATGCCCAGGGGCCGGCCACGGGTTTCGCATCCCAGCGCGGCATGGCGTTCGCGGCGCTGTTGGTGCTATCCACCACGTTTCTGGTGATCGACCGGGGGCACTACTCCAACGAGCGGCTGGGCCTGGAGACGCTGTCCCCGCACGATCAGTTGATCGCAGCGCTGAGCGATGCCGTACAAGCCGACCAGGCGAAGCGCGAAGCGGATCGGCACCCCGGGGTCCTGACCGCCGCCGAGCGCGCCAAGGCGAGTGTGAAGGTCGCCAGCCAATGGCCGGGGCGCACGATGATCGCCTGCGGCTGCAGCACGCTGCCGCTGCCGCCGGCATCGCGCGAGCTCGGGGCATTTGCCGCCAACCTCCACGGGCTCGATTACGTGATCTTCGATCCGAGGACGCTGCAGAACCGGCCCTTGTCGCAGGACTTCGCAATGCTGGGAGGTGCGAACAGCGATACCGTGGCGCTGCAGGAAGGCGGCGTCGTGCTGCGGCTGCACCATGCGCATGCGCCGGCCCCGCCTTCCCCCGCGCCGGGCAAGGCGTCAGCAGGCTCGACGGGTATTCCGGCGGCACCGAAGCCCGGTGGGTCGGCGGCCGGCGTGCCGTTGACGAAGTAGGTTCGCCATGCCGATCAAGGAACTGCTGATCTACGGCTTCGTCGCGACCAGCTCGATGATCCTCATGTCGTTCGTCGCGCACATGATGGTGGGCGGGCTGGTGAGTCCGCGCACCGAACTGTTCGTGCAGATCGGGCTCTGCGCAACCGTTGCGACGCTGATCGGGTTCATGGCGTGGGACGTGGCGAAGCGGCGCAGGGGGAAGAAGTAACGCGGCGAACGCCGAGCATCGCGCCGGAGATCCTTTCCACACCCTCACCCCCGCCCTCTCCCGCCCCCGCGGGAGAGGGGGTGGTCCCGGGCGATCCCCATCTGTGCACCGAACTGCGCGCCTCTCCCGCCCCCGCGGGAGACGGGGTGATCCCGGGTCCAGCGCACGGCGCGGTTTTTCCGCCGCGGGAGAGGGGGTATCCCGGGTTCAAGCTCGCGGCGCGGCCTTGTCCAGGCGCTTGATCGCGTCCTGTATGGCGCGGTACTGCGCATCGTCCTCGAACTGTCCCCGCGCGAAGACATATTGCATGCGGTTTCCCTTCCGATCGAGTCCGGTGAGGCCGAAGGACTTTCCCGCGTAGTCGCCGTAGAGCTTGATCGTCTTGACCAGATCGATGCGCGTACCCCTGCGCAACTCG